>CAYYFM010000024.1:0-33981 GCA_964471375.1 uncultured Gammaproteobacteria bacterium | reverse complement strand
TAGATTTCACCTTGCGGTGTGACAATAAAGTCTGTTCTGGAAAGATGACGGGCACCGATCGTGTTGTGAACGGTCTGCGCCGCAGACTGCAAACGTTGTGCAAGATCGTCAGCAATGGGAGCCGGACACAATTTTTCCGCTGGTTGTGAGCCATACTTCGCGTTGAAATCGTAAAAGCCTCCTGGAGATTTGATCTGAATCACAGGAAGTGCGACTGCCTCGCCACCATCCTCTGCGACCGCAACGGTAAACTCGTCCCCTGCAATAAAATCTTCCACAATCACGCGCGACGAATATTGGAACGCCTCTTCAAGTGTGTGATCAAGTTCATCACGACGACGCACAACCGAAACCCCTTGCGTACTTCCTCCATCAACAGGTTTCACCACGCACGGAATTGACAAAACATCGCGATCGCTACCTTTCGTCAATATTTTCCATGGAGCCGTTTTGATTCCCACAGAAGACACAACCCTTTTTGCTAAATCTTTGTCCATGGCGACAGCGTGTGCGGCAACCCCTGAAAACAGATACGGCATCCCGAGTGTTTCCAGAAAACCTTGAACGGTTCCATCTTCCCCGCCTTTTCCATGAAACACTGGAATCACAACATCGAACTCACCACGTTTCGTCAAAAACAGGTCAATCTCACTCGGAAAATCAAACGTGGTTATAATAACACGCCCATCCAACGCCTTCGCAACCGTCTTCGCAGACGTAATCGCAATCTCTCGTTCCGCACTTGTTCCGCCTGTTAAAATGGCTACTTTATTCATAAATTTCTCTGCGGTGACCGATTCGATGCACAAGAAGAATGCTCATCATTCCGTCTTCAGCACTAATAATCACTCGATAATCACCAATACGAAACCGATACATTCCCTTAAGTTCACCTGTCAATGGTTTTGCGAAATGGAGCGGATTTCCTGAATTTAGAAACCAACCTATTTTCTCAATGATACGCTTTTGAATAAAAATTGGGAGTCGGTTAATATCATGTTTGGCTGTTTCAGAGTACTTAACATTCCATTTCATATTAACGCAGTCCAACAAGTCGTTCCATTTGAGCTTGCGTATAAAATTTTCCTTGACGAATTTCCTCCTCAGATTTTTTAATCTGTTTCATCAACTGTTCTAACGTCACGTCTTTTTTGGAAATAGGGCGCATTTCAAAAACGGGCTCCTGATTTCGAGTAAGAATAAGCCGCTGTTGCTTCTTCCGTGCCTGTACGGCAAACTTAGAAATATTCGCACGAAACTCCTTAATACCGATAAATCGAGTGGTCATAAAAATAAAATTAAGTGTAACAATAGTGTACACTTAATTTTATTTCTTGCAACTCCAACTTTTACACATACCCGCCTGCTTGGATTTCCCAAAATTGGCGGTACAGGTTGTCGCGCTTGATGAGATCTTCGTGGGTACCTTGATCGACGATGCGACCTTTATCCATCACCAGAATATTATCCGCATCCATAACCGTTGAAAGACGATGAGCAATAACGATCGTCGTGCGATTTTTCATCACTTCCTTCAGAGCCTTTTGCAAATCGTGTTCTGTTTTCGAATCGAGCGCACTGGTTGCTTCGTCAAGCACAAGAATCGGAGGATTCGCAAGCAAAACCCGCGCAAGCGCGATACGCTGTTTTTGTCCGCCAGACAGTTTCACCCCACGCTCGCCGACCACCGTGTCATAACCTTTCGGAAGCGCCGAAATGAACTCATGCGCCTGCGCGCGCTTCGCCGCCTCAACGACTTCCTCACGTGTCGCATTTGATTTCGCAAAACGCATGTTGTACAAAATCGATTCGTGAAACAACAAATTCTCCTGCATGACGAATCCAACTTGAGGACGAAGCGACGCGAGTGTGAAATCGCGAATATCCTTTCCATCCACACGAATCACACCTTTGGTAGGATCAGAAAAACGAACCATGAGTTTCGCAAGTGTCGACTTCCCTGCACCAGATTCCCCAATCATGGCGAAGGTCTTCCCTGTTGGCACGGTAAAACTTATTCCACGCAACACATTTCTTGTATCTTCGCCGTAGCTGAAGGACACGTTATCGAACGTAATCTCACCGTGAAACATCGGTGCTTTTTTCGCATCATTCTGATCACGCACTTCTGGTATCTCTTCCCAAATACGTGCCGCACGACTGAGACGATTCAGTGATTTCGTCGCCTCGGGAAGATACTGCATCACGCTTGAAACCGTCCCGTATAATCCACCAGTAAAACCCAAAAACGTCACGAGCGTACCAAGCGTTGTTCCTCCAGAAAGTACGAGCCGGATACCAACAAAAAATAACAGCAGACGACCGACGATGAATATCCCACCCGCACCCGCATCAAGAAAAGCCCACTGAATATTTAGTCGTAGTTGTTGACGGAGAACTTGGAGATATGACTGCATAAAACCGCGAACAACACGCGATTCACCTGCATCACTCTGTACGGTAGTAATGTTCGCAAACGCATCGCCTGCCAACCCATTGGCCTCCTCCCACTTTGTACTCATCTCTTCCTGCCAATGAGAAGTAACACGCATGTTCCAAATGCCCGTCCCAACGATTACAGGAACAACGACAAGTGCTGCGGCCGCGAGACGCCAGTCGAGATAGAAGCCGATGCCAACGATCGTTGCGAATGTCAAAACAGACTGAATGACTAATCGAAATATCTGGTGTGTCAGTCCGAATAATCCTTCATCCGTAGAGATGAAACGGTTTAACATTCCACCGGAACGCTCGTCTTGAAACCGACGAACGGTCAACGACAGCATCTTTCGAAACATTCCTTCGTTACTCGCAAGACACACCTGATTGCCGAGATACCAAGCTGTCCATGCATGGAGAGCCGTCATCAACGTAACGACAAGCACGACGATTGTCCATGCAATAAGGTATGGTAAAATCTCCGCGAACCCAGCATTCATACCCATGTTCGCTGCAACGGACTCAGTGACGGAATCGATGATAGATCCGTAGATGTACGGCTCAGCCACGCCAAGAAGCGCGATACAAACCGAAAGAAAAACAAGCCCGACCATCACAGGCCAGTACGGACGTGCCATCGGCCAGAACATGTTCCAAATGGAACGATATGAAATTGGTTGTTTCTTTTCCCATTGCATCCGCATAGTATACCGCATTGATTTTTTTCTGTCCGTCTGTTAAATTGCCATCGCAAGAGATGACAATGGCCACGTGGCGAAGTGGGAACGCAGGGGTCTGCAAAACCTCGATGAGCCGGTCCGATCCCGGCCGTGGCCTCCACAAAAACAAAAACGGAGCAATCGCCCCGTCTTTTTTATTTTGTAGCCATTCGTTACATTTGTAGTATTTGTAACCGATTTGTTATTCGCAGCTAAAACACTTCAATCGTCGCGAACTTCAATCCAAAGTTTTTTGCGTCGTCGTATTCCTTCATCCAGATATCAACGTGATAGGAATAGCGTGCGTTCATGCGGTCAACGACGGTGAAGACACGATCGCCATATAATTCTGGGATGCGGACTTTTGTTCCCATGCGAAGAAAGTTCGCGGCGATGACATCTTCTTCGTTATGCTCACATAAATCGAACCCTCGTGCGGCAATACAAGGAGTAGAGTCGGTTTGAGCAACGTCGGACGTGTACGCGGTGATGGGAATCAGATATGTCTCGCGAGCGATGGCGTCTTTTGCAACAGGGAGAACCCCAAATGGTCGAAGCTCATTTTGCATCGCCTCAATAAGCAGAGCGACCGTTGCTTCATCAGGATAGTGTGGTCCTGTGTCCACATCTGCAAATGCGGTGTTCAGAAAAAAAACGTTGGCGATGACAAGTCCTGAAATCACGCCAACAAAAATATCTTTCGTGTTCTTTTTCAGAAACGAAGTAGACTTCCGCACCATCGACGACATTTTGGTCATACCGCACTGTTCCTCCGATCACGCTGATCAGACAGTAAGGCATAGCCACATGTCCTGATTTTTCATTCTAAAATGGATGAGATGCTGTTAAACGGCGAGGACCGGAGTAAGACGTACACGGATGTACGTCGCACGAGGACCAAAGCCGTGAAACAGCAGATCGCCATTTTTGAAGGAAAAATAAATGCCCCCTCTTGGGAGCGGGCATTAGCATACCAGAAAATATGCTTTTTGTCAACCGAAGTTACCCACAAAAAATTTGACAGAAAAATCGATTACTCCACCGTCACACTTTTCGCTAAATTTCTTGGGCGATCTGGGTCGAATCCACGAAGCACTGCCATGTGATACGCAAAAAGTTGGAGTGGGACAATCGCGAGAAGCGGTGTAAGCATTTCGAGTGTTTTTGGGATGTAAATCACGTCGTCCGCAATCTGTCTGATCTCCTGATTCCCTTCCGTCGTAATCGCAATCACCTTTCCGCGTCTTGCCCGCAACTCTTCGATACACGACTTTGTCTTTTCGTACACAGAATCCTCTGGACACAACACGATCGACGGAAACGTTTCATCAATAAGCGCAATTGGTCCATGTTTCATTTCACCGGCCCCATATCCTTCCGCGTGGATATAACTCACCTCTTTCAATTTTAGTGCACCTTCAAACGCGAGTGGTGAACAATACTTTCGACCGAGATAAAAGAAATCTTCTGCCCAAGAGTATTTTTCCGCAATCGCGCGATACTCTTTTGAGCGCAATAAAAGAGACGCGACCAAATCTGGAATCCGAGCGAGTTCCTCCGCGATTCGCTTGCCTGTTGTAACAGACATCTGTCGTTGCCGTCCGAGAAACAGTGTCAGCAGAGCAAACACCGTTGCTTGCGACAAGAACGCCTTGGTTGAAGCAACGCCCATCTCGGGTCCTGCATGGTTGTACACTCCCGCATCTGTTTCTCGAGCGATCGTTGAACCAACCGCGTTTACAATTCCGAGCGTCAACGCCCCTTTCATCTTTGCTTCACGAATCGCTGCGAGTGTATCTGCTGTTTCTCCAGATTGAGAGACAGCAAGTACCGCCGTCCGCGCGGTAATAATTGGCTTACGATAGCGAAACTCACTCGCAAGTTCCACCTCAACCGGAATTCCCGCATACTCCTCAAGCATGTATTCACCAACTTGTGCTGCGTAGTAAGCACTTCCACATCCAACAATAATCAACCGATCAATTTCACGCGTCCGATCCGAAACATCACGTAACCCTCCAAGGACGGCGTTTCCATTCACAACATCCAAACGCCCACGCGTAGAATTTTTCATCACTTCCGGCTGTTCATACATCTCCTTCAACATAAAATGCGCGTGACCATTTTTTTGCGCATCCTCAACGTTCCAGTCAATCTGCTCAAGTGATTTTTTGACCGGAAGATTATCAAGCGACGACACGCGATATCCCTCTGCTGTTAAAATGGCCATTTCCCCATCATCCAAAAAGACAACTTGGCGCGTGTGTCCAATAATCGCGTTCGCATCCGACGCGACGAGTAACTCTCCATCTCCTACTCCAAGCACGATTGGGCTCCCAAGACGCGCAACAACGATCGTGTCTGGCTCCTCGAGTCGGACCGCCGCGATACCGTAAGTACCACGCACACGACGGACCGCAGAACGGACAGCGTCAGCAAGAGTCGTACCAGGAAAATTCAACAGGTGCTCAACCAGATGTACAAGGACCTCCGTGTCTGTCTCTGATCTAAAAACGTGCCCCGCAACTTTTAACGATTCACGAAGCTCGGAATAATTTTCGATGATTCCATTATGAACAAGAGCGATCTTTCCATGACAATCTACATGTGGATGCGCATTTTCTTCACTCGGCACTCCATGCGTTGCCCAACGCGTGTGTGCAATTCCATTTGTACCTGAAATCGTCCGATCGGCAAGAACAGCATCTAGCGAAGCAATCTTCCCAGCCGCTTTCACCACATGAAGTGCCATAGGTCCTGAGCTTGTCGAAGGGTTCAAAACAGCAACTCCCGCAGAGTCGTATCCGCGGTATTCCAACCGCCGCAATCCATCCATAAGGATTGGAAGCGCTTCTCGTTTGCCGATGTATCCAACGATTCCGCACATAAACAGACGGGACTAAAGTCCCTAAGAACATTTCCTAGCCACTTTTCCGCCGGAGGCGGATCCGCCTTTGGCGGAAGTGGAGTTCTGAGCCACATTAGTGGCATTTGCTTAATCCGACAATTTAATCGCATCAAAATTGTGTATAACTGTCGATTTACACATAACAAAGCACTTTTTTTCAAATGTGTTTGTCCAAAAAACACCGACAGCTTTTCAATATTTGAAGAATTCGCTACCATTCGTCCACCTATGCCTTCAAACAAAACGCATGGATGGCGGCGACACGGAAAGTCCGGACGACTGTTATCTCGTATACTCAACCGTGGTATCCTCAAGAATCTTTTTTTGTTTGGCATCCTTTTGATCATCCTCGGATCTTTGGGGACCCTAGGTGCGTTTGCATACTATTCGCAAAACCTCCCTGATCCTGGTCAACTAACCGACCGTGCTATTTCACAAACGACAAAAATCTACGACCGTACCGGTGAGCATTTGTTGTATGAAGTGTATGGAGAGGAAAATCGCACGCTTGTAAAAATTCAAGAGGGATTTTGTAAAGATGACCCTGCACTTGTCACCGACGCAACAGGCATTCCCCTTACAATGTTACAAGCAACCATCACCGCAGAAGACCGAACGTTTTGTGAACACGGAGGATTTAGTTTCACAGGACTTGCACGCGCGGTTATTTTTCTTGGGAACCGTGGTGGTGGTTCAACCCTTACCCAACAGCTTGTTAAAAATGCGATTCTTTCAAATGAAAAACGTTTTAGTCGAAAAATAAAAGAGCTCATCATTTCTATTGAACTCGAACGACGGTATTCCAAAGACGAAATTCTTCAGATTTATTTTAATGAAATTCCGTACGGTTCTACGTATTACGGTATACAAGCGGCGGCAACCAATTACTTTGGGAAAAACGTCAACGAACTTTCGCTCGCGCAAATGGCAACGCTTGCGGCGATTCCAAAAGCTCCGACGACGTACATCAATAATCCTGATCGTCTCAAAATCAGACGCGATTATATTTTAGACGGAATGGTTGAGCAGGGATTTGTTCCACAAGAGGAAGTGGATCTCGCAAAGCAAGAAGAAATTGCGCTTGAGGTAAAAATCACAAACATCGATGCTCCACATTTTGTCATGTACGTGAAAGAACAGCTTGAAGAAACGTACGGCCAGTATCAAGCAGAAAATGGTGGTTTGAAAGTAACGACGTCGCTTGATTTTGATTTGCAAACGATTGCGGAAGAAGAAGTTGTAAAAGGAGTTGAGGCAAAAGGAGAACAATTTAATTTCACCAACGCTTCACTCGTCGCTCTCGATCCAAAAACAGGACAGGTGCTCGCCATGGTTGGATCGAAAGATTATTTTGATGATGAAATCGACGGTCAGGTGAACGTTGCCTTGCGCCCACGTCAACCTGGATCAAGTTTCAAACCTTTGGTGTACACCGCTGGATTTGAAAAAGGGTACACGCCAAATACCATTTTATGGGACGTGAATACAGAGTTTCCGAGTGGCTCTGGCGCGCCGTATGCACCAAAAGATTATGATCTCGGTGAACGCGGACCGTTACGCGCCCGAAACGCGCTTCAAGGATCGCTTAACCTCCCTGCGGTTGAAATGACCTATTTGGTTGGAGTTGAAAATCTGCTCACCTTCGCAGAAAAACTTGGGTACACAACCTTTTCCGACCGTTCACGCTTTGGACTATCTGTTGGAATCGGCGCGGGTGAAGTCAAACTGATAGAACACGCTGATGCGTTTGCGGCTCTTGCAAACGACGGAATACAACATGCTCCCGTGTCGATTCTGAAGGTGGAAGCGGCGGATGGTTCTGTCCTCGAAGAATGGAAGCCAAGCGCGGGGAAAAAAGTTCTAGAGCCGAACATTGCACGCATGACTTCAAACGTCCTGTCGGATAATGCGGCTCGCACGTATGTGTTTGGTGCAACAAGTTTTTTGCAACTTGGCGACCGTCCTGTTGCCGCAAAAACAGGAACAACAAATGATTTTTATGATGCATGGACCATGGGCTACACTCCATCACTTGTCACAGGTGTTTGGGTTGGAAACAGTAAATACATTGCGATGAAAAACGGAGCGGATGGTTCGGTTGTTGCGGCGCCTATCTGGAATGGATTCATGAAACGAGCGCTCGAAGGAAAACCAATCGATTATTTTACAACTCCAGAAATTCCTGTCACAGGAAAATCAATTCTCGATGGCTCTCTACCAGCGACAACGGTCACAATCGACAAAGCGTCTGGAAAACTAGCAACGGATTACACTCCGGCGTCACAACGCGAGGAACGAATGTATGCAGAATATCATTCGGTTTTACATTACGTGAATCGCGAAGATCCGCTTGGGGGCGTACCAGAAAATCCAGGTGATGATCCTTATTACGAACCGTGGGAAAAAGCAATTGCGGATTGGATTTTGCGTCGTGAAACGGAAACAGGTGTTAAAATTGAACGCTCTGCTCCTCCTACAGAGTACGATGACGTACACGTTCCAGAAAATTTTCCATCTGTAACGATTATGGAACCTCGCAACGATTCTGATTTCGATGAACGCGTTATTGATATTGAAGCGAATGCAGATGCGGCGCGTGGAGTCGACCGAATGGAATTCTATCTGGACGGTTACTTCCTCGGCTCCGATTCGTCGCGCCCATGGAAATTACACACAACGATCCCAAACACCGTCAGTCGTGGATATCACACACTCAAAGCAGTCGCCTATGACGACGTCGACAACAGTGGCTCCGACACCATTGGTATTCGTATTCTCTCGGAACCAACCGCGAGTGGATTTGAAATGCTTGATCCAAAAAGTGGACAAACCATCGAGCGCATTTCCGAAACATTTTCGATCGTAATCTCGCTTCAGAACGCAACAGACTATTCGTCTGTCAGTGTGTATACACAAGAAATAGGACGTGGATCCAAAACGCTCATTGAAACCAAGTCCGATCCATCAAGTCCGTTTCTCACCTTCGCCTGGACACTCCCTGCAGAAGGTAGCTTCGCCTTGTCTGCGACCGCAACTCCAGATGGTGACGGCGATCGTCTCGAAACCGCCGGAATCATCGTCTCTGTTATCCCAGCAACAACCAACACTTCTTCCGATCCTGAATCTGAACCAGAACCAGAACCAATCATTGAACTTCCATCCCTCGACCCATTTGCCACCCCTGTTTTTTAGGATACCTGCCTTGACACAGACGAACTATCCGTGTCATACTCCGCCAGCTTATTTGGAGCAACTGTGAATTGTCCTCGTTTGGCAGATCTTCTTTCGAAACTCGCAGCACTCATCGACGCGAGTATCGTCACCTGGGGTGAAGTTAACTTCTTCATCAATTCGTTTCACTCACCCCCTGATGGAATCACTGTGGTCACAGACGGTGAGCTCCGAGACGCCGCTGGTCTTTTCTGGGGCGCGTGCAATCGCCGTTTCGGCCATCGTGCCTACCAAATCGGTAACGCCCTCATCGATCGCCTGCGGGCAGGAATCCTGACCGCCGATGATCTCGATCCATTCATCGCCACACACTGGCACCTTCTGTGCACCGACCGCACCTACTCCGCACAGCTTTAAGCTCTGCGGTTTTTTTTATTTACAATCCACATATTCCTTGCTATTGTTGGATTGTCTTATGGGTAAGTTTTTCCTCTCATTTCTTATCGCCATAACCACCCTTGTTATTTTTACATTCGGCGGGATGCTTTTGATGAGCCATGAAAATAGCCTGATGGCTACGATGGACGCCGCATGTATTTCTCGATGTATCCAAGAAAGTACGATGAACGGCATTGTTCCAGTAAGTACAGGAACAGATATGGTTCTTCTCTTTTTCGTTGTCGTCTTATTTTTCCGTGTGATTGATATAACACAAACCTCACAGATTTTCAGAAACGATGAGGACATTGGAAAAATTCTTCTTCGACGAAAACTTGCAACCATCCGCATCCAAGATTGATAAAAAGCCGATCAGGTATTTGTGTCCCCTTTTCGGTTTTTGTTTTATCTAACATCAAGACGTATGCGTATCCCATTTCAGGTCGAGAACCTCCAAAAAGAAAACGCGGAAGAATTTGAATCCCTCGCTCGAACGGTTCCTGGTGTTTTGAGCGTTGATACATGGCCTGGTCGAGCAGAGATAGAAGTGCGTGATGCTTCGGTGGGTGAAAATCTACTCACGCATCTGAAAACGTCTGGATTCATCATTCCTGACCAACAACAACATCAACACCCATTGGTGACGGAAAGCGAAACACAAATTTACGTCGACGGAATGACCTGTCGGAGTTGTGAAATAATTGTTGAACGTGAATTTAGCAAACTTTCGTTTGTGAAACGCGTGGAAGTAAATGCGAACAATGGAACGGCAAAAATTGTTTGTGAAGGTGGATGTCCCCTTGATTTGGGTGCGTTGAAAAACTCGCTTGCTTCAGAAAATAAATATGTGGTGCGTGGCCAAAACGAAAAAAAGTCCGTGATCAGTGCATCCGAAAACGAACAGGTAAAACGTCCAACATTCATACAACTCATCGGACTTTTTGCCCTCGTCCTTCTTGTCTCATCCCTCTTCAATAAACTAGGATTTTTTGGAGCATCTGCATCTGTCGGTGGAACAATGACATTTGCCGCCGCGCTCATTCTCGGACTCGTTGCCGGAACATCCTCTTGTCTTGCTGTCTCAGGCGGTCTTCTTCTTTCAAGTGCGGGAAAATTTCGCGAACGGTACGGCGATGCTTCTCCAACCGCTCGCATGCGACCGGTTGTCTTGTTTGTTACGGGCCGTGTGCTCTCCTATGGCATCCTTGGAGGATTCATCGGACTCCTTGGAACGGCACTCACATTCACGCCGCTTGTCACAGGTGGACTCACCCTTCTTGCGGCGACATACATGATCGTCATGGGAATGGAGATGTTAAACATCGCTCCACAATGGTTAAAAGGTCTCATGCCTCGCATACCAAAAGCGATCGGTCGTAAGATCGTCAATGCCGAAGGTAAAGAACACTGGAGCGCGCCTATGCTCATCGGTGGCGCAACGTTTTTCCTCCCATGCGGATTTTCGCAATCACTCCAGCTCTACGCCCTTACCACTGGAAGCTTCGTCACGAGCGGTTTAATCCTCGCAGGATTCGCAATCGGAACCGCCCCAGCTCTCATCGCTCTTGGGTGGGCTTCAACTTCACTTAAAGGAAAAGCAGGTCGATTCTTTTTCCAATTCGCCGGTGCGCTCGTCATCGTCCTTGGTTTATTCAACATTCAAAATGGCACGACCATTATGGGATACCCACTTTCCCTCCCGAACATCAACTTCGAACCGCGCGCTTCCGCCTCATCCGATTCAGAAAAAACCACATCAGACCCAAATGTCTTTCTTGAAGAAGGAACACAGGTGATTCGCATGGAGCTCGTCGGACGTGATCCCTACTACTCCCCAAGTGACACCTATACCGTAAAAGCGGGAGTCCCTGTGCGGTTCGAAATTGATGGTGTCGGAATGGGATGTCGATCGATTTTCCAAATGCCAAAACTAGGAGTGAGCGCAGATACAAGCAACCCACCAACGATGGTAGAGTTCACACCTGACAAACCCGGTCAATATACCTTCAGCTGTTCAATGGGTATGTATCGTGGAACGTTAAACGTTGCATCATAACCTCACTATGAAATCCACTAAACTTGATTACCTCTGGTTCGTCATTCCAATCGTCTTTGTCATCGCACTCATCTCCTTTATTTCGACGCGTCCAACACCAGGAGAGTCGATTGCAAACCAAGGAAACAAACATCTCAAAACACCAGAAGAACAACATGATGCTTACAATACAAAACCTCCAACATCTGGTCCACACTTAAATGAAAAAGCACGTTGGGGTGTTCACATAGAACAAATTGATGATGAACTACAGATCCACAACCTCGAAGATGGAGGAGTCATCGTTCACTACGATCCTACACAGGTGGATGAAACCACCATCCAAACGCTCACTGATATCGTTGAAAACGAGAATGAAAGCGTTATTCTTGAACCATACGCCGATCTCGAAACTCCTATCGTTCTCACCGCTTGGATGCATATCGACAAGCTTACCACTCTCGACGAGCAACGCATCAAAGATTTCATCAGTGCCTACAAAGGGGTCGACCATCATGTGAAAGGTCAATAATCATAATCAACAAACGTATGTTTCATGAAGAAAAGAAAACACCAGCAGATTTTTGGGGCGCCGTCACTCCAAGAGTGAGCTTCCTCCTCGGACTCATCCTCGCCATCTTCCTCACCTGTACCATTGGATTCTTCGTCATTCTGAGCTTTATCTTTTAAAGTCTCTTTGCTTTGAGTCTGAGCGAATTACTGACAACGGATACGCTTGAAAATGCCATCGCAAAACCGGCGAAAACTGGGGAAAGAAGAATGCCGAAAAATGGATAAAATAATCCGCCAGCGAGTGGAATGCCAATGACATTGTAGATGAATGCCCAGAACAGGTTTTGTTTGATCCCACGCATCGTGATTTTAGAGAGACGAATGGCTTTGACGAGTTTTGAAATGTCACCGCCGAGTAATGTGATGCCAGCTGTTTCGATCGCGACATCTGTTCCTGTTCCCATAGCGATGCCGACATCTGCTTGTGCTAAAGCAGGGGCATCGTTCACGCCGTCCCCTGCCATCGCGACGATTTCCCCCTTTGCTTGAAGCTCTTTTATTTTCTTGAGTTTATCGTCTGGCAAAACTTCCGCCACAACATCATCAATTCCAACTTCTTTTGCGATCGCGAGGGCGGTATTTTTATCGTCCCCAGTAAGCATCACAACTTTAATTCCAAGCGCGTGAAGATTCTTCACCGCATCCACAGCTTCAGACTTAATCGCATCGGCAACCATCACCACAGCAAGAACCTGATGACCTGTCGCAAGAATCACGGGTGTTCTTCCTTTTTCTGTTTCAGATTTTAACGACTCTGTATCAAATGACACATTCAAATCCGCAATGAGTTTCACATTTCCTGCAAAATACTCCGTACCATTCACCGTACCTTTCAACCCTTTCCCTTTCATGATCTCAAAGTCTGTTACAGATTGAAGCGCAATATTTTTTTCCTTTGCGTACACACCAACCGCATGAGCAATCGGGTGTTCAGACTTGCTTTCAAGCGAGGCGAGAATACGAACGATCTCATCGTCAGATTGATCTGAGTAATTTTTTACACTCGTCAGTTCTGGCTTCCCTTTCGTAATCGTCCCTGTTTTATCGACAACAATCGTTGTGACCTCATGAAGTTTTTCTAGAGTCGCCGCATCTTTAATAAGAATCCCTTCGCTCGCTCCTTTCCCAACTCCAACGATGATGGCGGTCGGTGTCGCAAGTCCAAGTGCACACGGACAGGCGATGACGAGGATTCCAACAAACGACGTGAGACCAAAGGAGAGTGCTTGTGAAAAGCCAAGTGGGCCTAATCCGAAAATCAGCCAGGCACCGAGCGAGACAAACGAAAGCACGAGCACGATCGGAACAAACACAGCAGAAATTTTATCCGCAAGTGCTTGGATCGGAGCCTTGCTTCCTTGTGCTTCCTCAACCATTTTGATGATACTTGCAAGAAGAGTTTCGGCTCCCACTTTTGTTGCTCGAAAGGTAAAAACGCTGTTCGTATTGAGCGTTCCTGCAACGACCGTATCGCCAACCGTTTTTTCAACCGGCATTGGCTCACCTGTCACCATTGCTTCATCGATAAATGACGATCCTTCTGTCATCACTCCGTCAACAGGAATTTTTGCTCCAGGTTTGACAATGACAAGATCATCATGAACAACATCATTGATAGAAATCTCGATCTCTTGTCCATTTCGGACGACAAGCGCCGTCTTAGCTTGCAGATTTAATAATTTTTCAATCGCATCACCTGTTTTTACCTTCGCGCGCGCCTCAAGATATTTTCCGAAGGTAATAAAAGCGATCACCACTATTGTCACGTCGTAATATGTGTGTTCAACATTGATAAAAGGACGCAATGTTTCCTCAAGCGCGGTAAGGATAAAACTATAAACATACGCAACACTCGTTCCAAGTCCAATAAGCGTGTCCATGTTCGCTTTTCCATAACGCAAAAAACGGTACAGTCCAAGAAGATACGGTTTCCCAACAACAAACAGAGTGTACGTTGCCATGAGCGGGAGGAGGTGATGAAAAAACTCGTAAAGAGTTATAGACATGGGTTCTAGTAGATTGATTTGACCGAGAATATCCCATGTCATGATAAAAATACTGATGAGGGTGAGTGGAATAACAGAGATGACCATTTTTCGCATCCCATCGATCTCTGCAAGTTTATCCTGCTTTGACTGATTGATTCCAAGATGCGCGGCATGATCCTTTGGGCTCATGCCCATCGATTCCGCTGTCTGGACTACCAAAGAATAGCCGAGTGGTTCGATGAGTGCGGATAGGGCGAGTGGATTCGTAAGGGTGTCGTCAAAAACAATTTTTGCTGTCTCTGTTCCAAAATTTACAGAAACATCCTGAACCCCATTTGTCTTTTTAAATTCCGTCTCAATAATATTTACACAAGAGGAGCAGTGCATCCCCTTAATTTTAAGCGTTTGAGAAGTTTTCATACTACTTTCGTTTTAACTTATAGACTTTAAGGATCTCCTCAATCGCTTTTGATGCATTCCCCTTTTTAATTTGTGTAACCGCACACGTCCCAAGATGTCCTTCAAGCAGCATGTCTTCAATGTTCGAAATCCCTTGTTTAACAGCGGATGACTGCGTAATAATATCAACGCAGTACGTTCCTTGACTGACCATCTCATGTAAACCACGCACCTGTCCTTCAATAATTTTCAGTCGACGAAGCAAATTTTTCTTGTTTGGATGTTGCATACACAAACAGCATACCCCCTGGGGGGTATGCTGTCAACACGCGAATAAAAAAAGCAAGGCGTATGACGCCTTGCAGAACGTTCGTTATGCTTCATCCTCGGCAGCCGTGTCGATCGTGATATACGTCGTTTCCTTCGCAGGAATCTCTGCACCGTTCACGATCTCGCCACCAAGCGAGTCGGAGTACTCGACTCCATTTCGGCTATCTGGGAGCTTCAGGGTAATCACACCCGTCTTCAGAACTCCTTTCAGTTCTTCCGCAACACGCTTGAATGTTGGAGTCCACTGTGCACACTTCTTCCAACCGGTATAACCAACGTACACAGGCTTTCCCAGTTCGCGACTCATCGCTCCGGCCTTTTCCAAAACCGTCAGAACGAACGCGTAACTGTGGTCGACTGACCACGCAATGGAGTACACCGGTTCCAGAAGCAAAAGCACGCTTTTCTTGAACGGGATCAACCGCACAACCACGCGTGCAATGCATGGGTCTTTTCGTGTGGCGAAGTACCACACCTTTTTGTTTGCATCGACCCCATAGGCAAGCAAACACATGTTGTGCGCTGTCTGTTCCGTCCAGCGCTGGCACGAAAGCACTGGTCGCACCCCAACATCAAGCAGATGACGTGGGTCGTCTTTCTCCATGATGGAAAGCGACCGATCTCCAGAAAGCTCGGGTGCTTCCAGAATTTGAAGGGCTTTCTCACACGATTCTTTCATGGCGTTTATCCACGGCTCACGCAGACGTTCACGAAATGCATCACGTGCTGTTGCTACGTAGTCAGGGTGAATATCGAACAGCTCGACAAGTCTTGCGGCGTGATACAGCGGACGAAGCAGATTTTTTTGCGATACGATCGTTCGTTTTGCATCTACCTTGGTCTTTTGATCCCGCAGTTGCTCGTCAATGTTCAAAATCTCCACTTCGATTTGTCCTGCACGCTCCGGTTTCCACTCTTCCTTGAAGTTTTCTTTGTACCCAACCTTTGCTTCTTCCTGCAACAGACGCAAGGCGTCGAGACGAGAACAGATTTCGTCACGACTAGCGAGAAATCGCGTCCGAACAACATTTTCCTTCCATGCTTGCGAAGTCTTTGCTGCTCCAAGCTGAGACGCCGTCAGATCGTGGTTGTAACGCCACTCATCAAATGTTCCACCAAAGACCTGCTCGATCAACTGTGCGAGCAATGGCAATCCTTCTTGGAATGTCTTCTCGTAAATCGCCGCAGGCGATACGAAGATGTTTACGAGATACGGATCCGCACGATCAAGCGCCATTTCAATGCGACGACGACCGCCTTCCGAAAAAGGAAGTCGAAGAAAGGCACAAGACGTTGCTTCGTTGTTCATGTACCTGATCGCATCCTCACACGTTGTGATATCCGACGAAATCGTCACGACTCCAAACGATGAAGCACGGACGCCCGCGGAGCACAACTTAGCAAACTCACTCGCGTTTTTTGCGAGTTCCACCATCCTGTGCAACACGTGATGATGACGCATCGAGCCAGCGAAGAGGTAGACGGCGTGCGCAACGTGACGCTGACTGTCGATCGTTCGTGTGTACGAGTCTTGCGTCACAAACTCCGAGATTCTGTCTACAATCTGTGCTGACTCATGGCCAAGCAGAGCTGACAGAAGAATGGACAAACGACCATCGTCTTCTTTTGGCGAAGTCGCGAAGTCGTAGATCTTTTTCTCAGGCAACGCGATTTGTAGATGACCGAGCAGTGCTTCAAATTGAATCGTCGCGCTCATCGCTCGTCGAACGGCACTTGGACGCGGTTGCACTGGCAACATCAGATCCAACTTCAGAAGCTCTTGCGCAACTTTTTTTGTGAGATTCGACTCACTCTCTGTAAGGACGGTCAAACACTCACGAAATGCATCTGCGTCCATTTCAAGTTGTACTGCAGCAACTTTTGTGACTTGCAGAAATGGAATGTACCCATCCGCTTCAGCCGCTGCAGCCGCTTCCCACAAACGACATACAACGACACGCAATGCCATTTCCTGACATCCCGAAGCCGAAAGAACAGATGCGAGATCGGTCAGCTCTTCACTTGGCGGAGCGCTACTTGCAATGACCGTTGCTGCCGCAACAATTCCTTGCATGAAAACAAGTGGCGGTTGAATGGAAGTTGCAATCGAACGAAGAGCTGCAACGATATCTCGTGTTCCATCCGTACGATCTTTCTTTTGAACACGCTTTCCAACGCGTTCGAGAAAGTCGGGAAGCGACAAGTACACACCCGCTTTGAGATCCGCATGCATCCGAGTGAGAATCTTCACTTCGTGTGCAACGTCCTTGCCACCATCCGTGTCAAGTTCGCCAAGCAGTACGAGCTTGCAACACTGAATCAGACGTTGCTCAAGTCGCTGTTCCAACCTCTGGTCTTGTTGCAAAACCAGATACTGTCCCTGTCCTAGTCGCATTCCGAAATCAGGCATGAAATTTCCCCTCCCTGTAAAGAAACATGTCTGTCCATCGGTTGATGAACAGACATGTAACCTATCAAAAAAATGACGAAATGTCAATGAATATCACTGACCATTAGACAGATACTTCTGGAAACACATCTGGCTGGTGAAAATCTGGTTCTGTTCCTGGGACGGGACTCATGGCGAGATGGGTTCCACCAGCGATCGCAAATGCATTGAATTTTGTGATGTGCTTTGGCAACACATCCCATGGAATGAGCATTTGACTCTGCCACGTTCCTGGAGTTGCGGAGGAATTTCGATGATCGAATGCTCGGTCGGCCCAGTCGTTGGATCGTACACGAACTCCGCCAAATGAGAGAACGAGAAAGTGTCCTCCTGCTCCAAGTTCAATCTCGGTGTACACTCCATCATCACCGACTAAAAATACTTCGATAACATCGTACTCCCACAGCCCATCAAATCGACTATCTCTCGGGGCTGATGGAATGCGTGCTCCCTCAAGAAGCGGAGCATGAACACGAATATTCAGCCCGCTCTGTTTTTTTGTGAGCCACACTTCTGCGTGCAAAGACTCATCCCCACACGGGTCGCCATTCCATAAGTTTTTGATTACGAAATAAAGTGAGTCTGGTTCGGATGGAATAATGAGGGACATAGAAAGAAGAAATTTAAGGAAAATTAATTTTGGGATTCGTTCCAAGTTTTACGGATGATTTGCATGGCAGCGTTAATATTTGCCATCCGTTTGGTTCCTTCATCACCTACAATATCTGGATGGTTTATTTTTGCAAGCTCGAGATAACGTTTGGTGACTTCTTGTTTTGTTGGATTGGCTGATGGAAGAAAGCCAAATAGCTGATACGCACCTTCAAGATTGTTTGCGGTCTGACTTTCTTGTCGTGGTTGATACTCATCGGGCTCATTGACCCGATCACGGAATCTTTTAAGAAGAGATTCGGCGCGTGCAATCGCGTCTTTTGCAACGTCTTTCACAAGTGGATCATGCATCTCCTCGGCAAGTTGTGCAAGTCGTAAAACAGCGCTTTGAAACGTTTCGATTTTTTCATCTAACTCTTTTTTTGCTTCTCCTGCATCGCCAATCGAAATTGATGGGTTCCAAAATTCTGCTGGATACGCCGCGTCGAACAGCTCTGTTTCTAATGCACGCGCCTCTCTCTCAAACACATAGTACATCGGTTCTTTGACAAACAGCCTGAAGCGACGATCTTGATCTATAATTTTAACGAGATAATCTGCGAGATAATACGACTGGATATTTTCAGCTTCGTCCGTTGCTTTTTGAATGATGTCTTGAATCGTTCGTTCACTTGTATGAGAGTCACGTCCGCGAGAACGTGCCTGTCCGTAGCGCTCAACGAGGTCGGTAACAAATTCTGGATAGACGCGACGAACTCGCTCTGCAAGGGTTCGGATCGATCGTTCTTGTTGTTCTTGTTCTGGTTTGGGTAAAGGCGCGAGTTTACGACGGATGTCTTCGATCGCCACAAGTAGTTGTTCAGGATCAGAAACAGGATATCCATATTCTCCCCACTGAATCGGATCTGTGAGTGCATAAATCTCTTCCATCTCTCGTCCAATCTGATCCGCCAAATCCTTCCCTTCCGCCAAGTCGCGAAGAGACGGATCATCAATCGGATTATAGTCGCCACGATATTTTGGCATAGAAAGGAAGGTCGTTATTATCGTCCAAACTGAGCAGCGCACGCAGAAGTTCTCGCAGTCTTGATACCCAACGAGGGTCAGCAATCGTCAAATCAAGCAGTTCAAACGCACGTGTCGCGGCTGACCAAAACCGATCTTCATTCCCAACAGCTTTGTGTGTTCGACTTACTTCACTTCCAATATGACCCATCTGCTCGGCAAATGTAAATTGTTGCCACCGCCCCGCTACCAAGGACGTGTGTTGAGGGCTCATATCAAATTTTTAGTACGGTTTGTCGTACAGATCCTTGTTTCAGCAAAAGTTCCTCCGCATCCACGTGAAGCTCACATCCAATTGCCATCTTCTCTTGCTCAACATCAACGACAACTTTAACCATATCTCCAAACCACTCCTTTGCGAGGATTGAGAGTTCTGCTAAGGTGATCATTTTTTCAACAATGTGTAATGGCATAGTGATTCATGGGACCTCTGCAGAGGTCCCAATACTACTCCACCGTAACCTTATCAAGGTCTGTAATAATTCCTTTCACGATTTTTCTTATTTCAAACTCCGTAACAGCATCGCCATTGTCGTCAAAATTGAACGTTCCCATCAAGCCTTGCCAATCATGAACAGAATCGTTGAAGTATGTTGAAATTTTTTCTGGATCTTCTCCATCCATTGCTTCCATCGCCTCTGCAAGAAGATAAACCGAATCATATGCAGCGATCGCCGCGAATAGATTTACTGGTTCTGTTCCGTATTTCGCTGTGTACACTGCCAGAAATGCAACCGTTTTTTCGTTTGTCTCATCAAACACGGCCGTCGAAAAAACAACACCTTCGTAGAGCATGGGGGATTTTGCAACCATTTCACGGTCGAGAATTATTTCATTTGCAACGACCAACACACGAATTCCAAATTCTTTCATTTGCTTCAAAATAAGCGTTGTCGATTCGATACTTGCTGTATCGACATACACAACGTCCGGTGCGGATACGCGCATTTTTACGAGGAGTGAGCGAAAATCCGTTGTTCCCGATTCAAACGACTCATCAAATACGACGTTATTTTTTGAATCGATAAACGATTGAACGAAGGCTTTGCGTGAGTCCTGAACACTATTTGTGTTCTCGGAAATAATCGCCGCTTTTTTAGATTTTAGTTCTGTTGCGGAATATGTTGCAAGCATCGTCCCTACAACCGCTTCAGACGGATACATGCGATACACAAAATCTCCGGCGTCAGTGATTTCTGGACTTGTGCTCGACGATGTTAAAAGAACGACGCGTGCTACTTCCGTCAGGGCCGCAGCCGCAATCGTTTCATCCGAACATGGACCGCTCAAAATAACCTTCACTTGATCGATATTTAACAGCTTTTGTGTTGCAGTCGTTGCGTTTTCGCTCGAGCACTTCCCGTCCTCCCAAACAATTTCTAATGAACGACCGTTCACCCCGCCCGCGGTATTAATTTCCTCAACCGCAAGTTCTTTTGCGCGCTGATCAGATTCCCCAAGGGCTGCACTGTCACCAGACAGTGGTGCGAGTCCACCAATAATGATCGGTCTCGCAGGCATTTCTGAAAAGTCTTCGGCTTTCGTCCAAAAAAACAATCCTCCAAGCAATACAAGAATCCCAACGATCGCGACCAATAGATTGTTATTTTCTTTTTCCATACCTGAGAGAGTCGTTGAGTGATTAAGTCGTTGAGTTGTTGAGGATTAAGTGACTCAATGACTTAGCGACTCAATGACTTAGCGACTCAATGACTCCTCCTATTGCCGAATCGGCATAACGAGATATAAATGATTTTCAGAACCACTTGGAGTAATCACGCATGGATTCGCCGTATCAATCATGCGAAATAGGACTTGCTCCGAAGACATCGAATTTAATCCATCCAATAGATAGCGGTAGTTTAAGGTAACCGAATTTGCCTGTCCAGAAATATCTGCTCCGCATAATGTTGTATTTTCACCACGAGCGGCGTCTGTCGCCTTCAATGATAATTGTTTTGTTGTTGGATCAAATTCAAACGCGACGTCAAAAAGGTTGTTTTTTGAGAATAAACTTGCTGTTTTCACAGAACGAATAAGGTCATCACGATCGATTATTGCGTGAGTTTTAAACTCTGTTGGGATAATTTGATGGTAATCTGGATAGTTTCCTTCGATAATACGGCTTGTGAGTTCCACGGGGCCATAAGAAAAAACAATCTGGCTGTCAGAAATCGTCATTTCGATTGATGGCGGACACTCGACGTCATCGTGAAACACCGAAAGAATGCGACTTATCTCAAGAAGAGATCGGGAAGGGACGATCACTGAGTCGTCTTTTTCGATAACAGAAACAACGGGAACAGTGCGTTCTGCCAATCGGTAAGAATCGGTTGCGGCGAGTGTGAGTCTCCCTTCGCCCGTACCTGCTTTAAACTGCATCAGGACACCCGTGAGCTCTGGACGGGACTCATTGGTCGAAACAGCAAAGACAACCTGTGAGAGAGCCATACGTAAATCTTCCGCAGGAATTTTATACGTTCGATTTCCTTGGACTTGTGGAACGAGTGGAAATTCTGAAGCAATGAGACCATTCATTTTCGTTTTATGATTTCCACAGATTACTTTTATGCTTTCGCGATCCGCATCAATAACAACTGTGTCATTTGGAATCAACGAAACGTAATCATAAAATAATTTTGAGGGAATCGTCACTTCACCCGCTTCATCTACTTTTCCTCTAATCACGCAACTTACTGCAATCTCAAGATTTGTCGTTGTAAATTTAATCGTTCCACCTTCTGCTTTTACTAAGACGTTTTGTAAGATCGGTAAGTTAACATTTTTACATGTTAAATGACTTACGACCGATAGTCCTTGATGTAAATTATCTCGAGTGCACGTCAGCTTCATATCCGGTTACCGTTATTAGAACGTTTTATATATAAGAGTAAACAATAGTAGTAATAAGGGAGTGGATGAAGTGGATAGGTTTAAAATTTTAGCTAAGAAGAGAGAAGAAAATGGAGAGTGTGGGTGTGAAATGGGAGTGGAACTGACTGGGAAGAACAAGGGATATCCTAGAGCTGTTTATTGAACACATTATTTATCCACAGACTTTTCACCAGGCTCATACCTGTCTTGTCACAGGGTTGTCCAGATGTTGTGAGTAGTTTTACAGAGCGTAGAGACGTTGCTTGATAAGCTCGAGGTCATGTTGAAGTTTTTCGTCCTCATTTACTATTCCAGAGATTTTTCCGTAGGCATGCATTGCTGTTGTATGATCGCGTCCTCCAAGCTCTGAACCAATCGATGGGTAACTCGATTTCATCTCTTCTCGCATGAGATACATGACGATTTGTCGTGGAAACGCGAGACGTTTTTCTCGGCTTTTTCCAAGAATATCCTCGATGTGAAGATCAAAATACGTTGCAACGACCGCAATGAGTTGGCGAGGAGTTACATTCTTTTTGGAAGAATTAGGCTGGAACGACGTGAGAATAGGACGGACAGTCTCAATCGTCGGAATAAGATTTTTGAATTGGTGGAAGGCAATAATCTTGTTAAGCGCCCCTTCAAGCTCACGAACGTTGTTTTGGACGAGTGTTGCGACGTGATGCAAAATCTCGTGGTTGAGTGGAAAGGATTTTTCTCGGCATTTTGCGTCGAGAATGGCAACGCGTGTTTCGAAGTCTGGACTTCCAACGTCTGCGAGCATTCCTTGGCCAAGTCGTGAGGCAAGCCTATTTTCGAGGCCGAGAATGGCTTTTGGAGGACGATCGGAAGAGATGACAACCTGCTTGTTTGTTTGGTGAAGCTGGTTAAATGTGTGAAAAAACTCCTCTTGAGTCCCTTCTTTACCTGTAATGAACTGAATGTCGTCGATGAGTAACACATCTACCGTTCGGTACTGGTTTTTGAACTCTTTTGCCTTTCCAGAACGTACCGCATTGATAAAATCATTCGTAAAACGCTCGCTCGTGACATATAAAACCTTTGCATCGTTGTTTTTTCGAACAATTTCATTTCCAACTGCCTGTAAAAGGTGAGTTTTTCCTAGTCCGACGCCTCCGTAGATAAAAAGTGGATTATAAACACCTCCTGGTTGAGATACGACAGCCTGTGCAGCGGCATGTGCAAGCTCGTTTTGCTTACCGACGACAAAATTATTAAAATCGTACTTCGCATTAAGAGAAAATTCTCCAAGATGTTGATGCATTGGTTCGGCATGAGTCGTATGAACCGTTGTTTGTGTATTGAAAGCAGGTGTTTGACGAACAGGTTCGTGAGAAGACTCCTGATCCTTCACAATAACCGTAACAGGTTCATTACGATCAGGGATGTTTTGTGGAGCTCCGGCTCGGGACTCTACTTTATAACAAATAAGTTTAATCCCGTTGTTTGTGTGTGTTTGCAGGCATTGATAAATTTCTTTATGATATTTTTTTTCTAACCACGCTTTTGTAAACATGTTTGGCACTCCAATACAGAGTTGCCCACCGTCATAAGAAAGAATAAAGGTACTTCGAAACCACGTGGTAAAATTAACACGGCTGAGTGTGAGCTCCAGCTCTCCAAGAACCGCCTGCCACAGTTCGTTGGTATTCATAGAACGTTTAAAAAAGCGTGCTTAAAGATGACAGGTGCTATCTTAAACATTTATCCACAGAAGAGCAAGTGGATGTACAGGGTGTGAAGTTGTGGGGATAGTGTGTGGATGGGGTTGATAAGATGGGGATGGTGTGGTAGGATCATTTTTAGTCAGTAGCGTGTAGGAAGTAGCGTTTAGGTTTAACTGCTACACGCTACACGCTAAACGCTACTTTCTAATTTTCATTATGCCAAAGCGAACATATCAACCGAAAAAAGCGAAACGCGCCAAAGTACATGGATTCCGTGTTCGTATGCGCACAACGGCAGGACAAAATGTTTTGAAACGTCGTCGTGCAAAGGGTCGCAAACGAATCAGCGTCCAAGCTGTCAAGAAATAACGTTTGAACAGGTCGAATTATGTTGCCGAAGTCCCATCGACTTCATCTCGATAAAGACATTAAGACGCTCTTTGCCAAAGGCAAGAGCGTTTTTGATGTATACGCTGGATTTAAGTGTCGACGCAACGGATTACCAGAATCACGTTTTGCCGTAGTCGTCGGATTGAAAGTTTCAAAAAGCGCCGTTGTCCGTAATCGTGTTCGTCGACAGATCCGCGAGATTATTCGATTACGTCTTGATGTCATCAAGCCTGGATTTGATGTGATGATGCTTATGCGTAAAGAAGCGATAGGAAAAACATCGTCAGAACTTGAACAGCATATAGTCGCTGGGTTCAAAAAAGGAGGACTCTTATGAATCTCGCCCGCATCATCGTCTTATGGTCGATCCAGTTATATCAACGCACCCTTTCCTTCGACCACGGCTGGCCAAAACGGTTTTATCCCGAAGGATTTTGTCGCTTTCATCCAACCTGCTCGCAGTATGGCTACGAGTGCATAGCCAAACATGGAGTGATAAAGGGCGGTGTGTACACAACCTGGCGAATTCTGCGTTGTAATCCCCTTTCAAAAGGAGGCATGGACCCAGTCCCAGATCGTTGAAGAAGAGACAGGTTCTTTTTCGCATCAGTAAACAAAAACCTCGTCGATCTGACGAGGTTTTTGTTTTCTACTGACCTAACTCGTGCATGTGCATGGGTCGGCCTGGCAAACCGGGCAAATTTCGGTCATAGGCAGAGTGATTAATAGTCTTCATCTATACATACCTGTTTCAATCGAGTCGTTGCACCTCTGATAAGTTGAATACGTGATTTTGCTATCCTCAGCGAGCTTGCGAGCATCTCGATCATTGCTTCGTTTGCCTTTCCCTTCTCTGGCGCCGCTGTGACAGAAATCTTTGCTGTTGTTTCGTCGAACCAGACGACTTCGTTTTTGCGCGATGACGGTTTGATATGGACCGTGATGATCATAGCGGTCGCAATCGTTGCTTTGTCACACTCACGATTCCTTTGTGAATGGGACCGTTCGACGCAATCATGTCTTCGCTTCGATGCGTCCACTTTTTTCCGAGGTAATCGGTGACACGTCCTCCAGCTTCTTCGACGAGGAGTACTCCTGCAACTGTATCCCAAGGCTTGCTTCCGGTGAGGATCACCGCATCAGCACGTCCGGCTGCAACGGACAAAAGCATAATGGCGGCGCTGCCAAGACGGCGGAAATACGGAGTTCGGCGTTCAAGGGTATAGATAATTTTTCCATGCTTAATGCGGTCATGGTCTCGGTATCCACGTCCCGCAAAAAGCATCGCCCCTCTTGTGACGTCACGGATTGACGTTCGCATTGGTTTTCCATTCAATGTTGCCCCCTGCTCTTTTTCTGCAACGAACAGTTCTTCATGAACAGGATCATAAATGATCCCGATCGTCGGCACACCATTTTCAAGCCGTGCAATGGTGACAGCAAAAAGAGGAATATGATTGATAAAATTTGATGTTCCATCGAGTGGATCGATCACCCAAACAGTTTTTGTTCCGATCGTTTCTGCCCCGTTCGACTCCTCGCTCAAAATAGCATCATCTGGAAATGCTTTACTAAGACGTCGAATAATCGCATCGTTGCTTGCGAAATCTGCAATCGACACAGGCTCGCGGAATTTCTTAAACTCCACACCCATCTCTTTTGTCGTCCCTGCATACGCGGACATCAAAATACCACCCGCCTCTTTTGCAGCCGCGACAGCAATTTTTGCAGCCTTAGACATCATATGTGAGGAATTGGTGATTTGTAGTTGGTAGTTAGGGTTTGGATCTGTATTTTTTTAGAATCTTGAGGTCCTTGTCGATCGGTCCATCCCACGGCGTTTCTAGAATCAGATCGAGATGTTGGAGTTTCGGATGCGCGACAATCGCTTTGAATCCATCCAGACCGATTTTTCCCTGTCCAAGATGCTCGTGGCGATCTTTGTGTCCGTTGAATTCTATTTTGGAATCGTTGCAATGTGAGGCGACGAGTTTTTTTAATCCGATGATTTTATCAAACTGTTTGAATGTAGTGTTCACATCATCCGCAGTCCGCAGATCATAGCCAGATGCAAATGCGTGTTGCGTGTCAAAGCACACACCGATCTCTTTTCCTTGTTCAGCGCCATCAATGAACATGGCGATTTCTTCAAACGTATCTCCCATAATCATTCCAGCACCTGCAGAAATTTCAAGGAGTAATTTACACGATCCAGTATATCCATCCATGATGCGATTAAGTCCATCAATAACCATCTTAACACCTTTTTCTTCTCCAACGTTTTTTGCGGAGCCTGGATGAAACATCACCGCATGACAACCAAGTTTGCTTCCTCGTTCCAGTTCGTCACGCAAAACCCGAACCGAATTTTTACTGATTCGTTTCTCGTCACTCGCTAAATTGACATAATACACTCCGTGAATATAAGCCCGCTCAATATTATTTTTCTGCATCGCATCTTGAAACTGCATCACAACCTCATCCGTAAGCACAGATGGCTCTCCTCCTTGCGGCGGACGCGAAAACATCTGGAGAACTTCACACCGAAGTTTTCCTGCATTGATCGGAGCATTCCATACGCCCCCTGCCGCTGATACATGTGCACCAAATTTCATAATAAGGTTTCTAGAGACATCTATCGTATCCTTGTCAGAAAAAATGCGCAATAAAAAAGAAACACCCTGTCAACCATCTCGGAATCCAATTTCGGGCTTAGGAGTCGCGTCATCTCTGAGGAGTCTGCGCATTGCATCAAAAATTATTTTGAATTGTTCATCGTATTGTTTTTCTATCACCTCTACTTTTCGTCGTAGATCGTCCTTTTCCGCAAGCATTTCGCGTAGTTTTGTAAACGTTCGGATGATCTGAATGTTCACCGCGATCGCGCGTGGACTTTTAAGGACACTTGAGAGCATGGCGACACCTTGCACATGACTTTTGCAGAGGTCCCTTCAGTAAAAACATACGGCTTCCAGCGTAAACCACCCCAACTTGAACTTGAGGTCACAAATTGTGACCTCAAGTTTGTCGCTTCACTTAGCGTTAATTTGAACATAAAATCGTTCGGAAAACGTTCCAAGTTTCTGTTCACTGATTGGTTGAGAACTTTTGTACTAACCCCATACAATTTTGCAAGATCTCGATCGACCATGACTTTTTGTCCACGAAAGACGTAAATTTTATCTTTGATGATGACTGTGGGAATGAGTTCTAACATACCGAGTTGATCTTGACGCAAAGCAAGCTGTCGTCTATTATATCCGCACCAAACGATTATTTTCCCCGCCCAAGGCCCCATCGTCTAATGGTTAGGACACGGGCTTTTCAAGCCTGTAACGGGAGTTCGACTCTCCCTGGGGTCACCAAAAGCTTCTCCGTCGAATTTGATGGAGATGTTTTTGTTTTTCTAAAACAACAAACCCTGTGTCGGAAACGACTAGCGTCCCCGAGTTGGGGTTCGTCGTCTCGTGCGGGGCAAGATCACTACTTGCATGGAATGGGGTCAGGCCGGTCTTCGGGCTTTTTTGAACACAATGTTTATTCAAAAAATCACACATCACAGACCTGACCCCATTTGCACCAGGGCTTGGCGTTTTTTGTTTGCCAAAAGTTCGATG
The DNA here is from genome assembly GCA_964471375.1 of uncultured Gammaproteobacteria bacterium. Classification (GTDB taxonomy): domain Bacteria; phylum Patescibacteriota; class Patescibacteriia; order UBA9934; family GWF2-40-263; genus YC12-FULL-57-11. The sequence goes on along the minus strand of CAYYFM010000024.1, from coordinate 6,286 downwards.
TCCGGACCTGACCCTATCTGTAACAACGAAAGTTTGCGCTAAAAACAAAGAGCGCACCCGACGGCGGATGGCTCCTGCGAGACGTTGTCGTCTCTGGCCATCTGCGCGGGTGCGCGAGAACGATGGTCTTCGGGACGAGTGACTTCCCGCTAATACTTCTCACAGCTCGAGGGCGAGGTAGCGAACGCTTTCGTGAAGGGCTGTGTTCGGCCACAGTTTCAGGCATCGATCCCCGGAGCGGTTCGCTGCGTTCGGTAGGCACTTATCGTAGTCGAAGGCCTTGAACAGCGTTTGTGCAGCGAGAAGCGGAAAGCGTTCGTGCAGCAGTTCCGGATGCTCGGCGCCGAACGCGAGGAGCTCACGCATCCCCGCCGATCGTAGGTTGCGGACATTGAGCTCGAGCTCAACTCCGGTTTCGTCTTGGAAAGACCGGTGGAACTGCACCATCGCCATTTTCACCACGCACTTTCCCTTGTCCGTGCGAGGCAGATTGACGTATTGGAGTTCCGGCCCCAATGACGTGCCGTCCAGAACGGATCGAAGAGAGAACGTCTTGAAGTCACCGGCCGCGATCGCCTCTTCGATCGAGAGGCTGTAATTGATCTCAACCACGTAGTAGTTGATGGTCGGTTCAGGAATTACCACCTCCGTCACATTCTCGGGAAGCCGCAGAAGCTCGCAGATGCGCGGCCTCAGCTCCTCGGGCGTCCCAACCTGGTGCGCGAGATCGTGCCACGCGACGATTTCTCCATCCTTGATGCTGCCAGCAGCGTCATAGTCGTAGGGCGTACCTACAGGCTCGCCGTAGAAGGCTCTCCTCAAGGTCACATGCATGTCGGGCCAGCCGTACTGCTTATGTCTACCAACGAGCAAGATTTCATCCTTGCCCTCCCCGCCACGGTAGTACACGAACCTCGCATGGTGGTTCATGTAGTCCTCCAGCTGATAGGGGGTGATCATCGGGGTCCGCTCATAGATGATGGAAAGAACTTTCGTAGTCATGGTGTACCTCGAAGCTGCGCACGACCTGGATTGATCGTGACGGCAAATCTAACACAAACCAAAAGAATTGTCAATAGTTATCCACTCTTTTTTTACAAAAAACCTTGTAAATTGACAAAAAAGACTATCTATGCTAAAGTTGTCGAAAAGAATCCACAACAATATGCAACAGGATTTCGTCCAACATATCGAATCGCTCGGGTTTTCCCATAAAGAAAGCTTGATTTATGTTGCCCTGCTCGACCTGGGACGCGGTACTGCTGCGGAGATCAGCAAAAAGACGGGAATCAACCGTACGACCATCTACGATATCGTTGAGGAGTTGGAACGAACCGGTTTAGTAGCTCAACTTGGCGGAGTAAAAAAGAAAACCTATCGCCCGGAGCCTCCCGAAAAGCTGCCCATCATTCTTGAAAAGAAGGCAGCTCACTTGCGCGACATGGCCAAGCAATCAGAGGGTTTAGTCAGCATGCTTCAAACTGTTGCCGCGAAAGCGCCCAGTAAACCAAAAATTAAAGTCTACGAAGGCGATAAAGGTTTACAGTCATTATATGATGCCTCTCTTCTTTGCAAAACGTATATTCGATCATTCCTGACGGCTGATGCGCTTGAAACATTTGATCCGGAGTACGTTCATAGCTATTTTGAGCGTCGTGCCCGGAAAGGAATTAAGATTAAGGGCATTTTGAACGCTAGCGAGGCTTCGCGTGGGTATAAAGCCAATTCAAAAAAGCTGCTTCGTGAAATCAACCTCGTTCCAAATGAAAAAATGGACATCGTGCCGGAGGTTTACATTTACGATGACACTATCTCGATTTTCTCTATTAAAGAACGTCTCGGCGTCTCCATTGAATCAAAAGATATCGCTAACGCGTTCAAAAAGTTATACGACCTTGCATGGGAGAGGGCGGAGGAGTACGACAACGACACGGGTCGAAAGAAAATCAGCGCGAAAATATAGGCGTTGATCGAAGGCCAACTTGCCATACAGATAGCGTGGATAGGGTCAGGTCGGGATTCGGGAATATTGGGGAACTAGTTTAGAAAGGTTCGACATGTTATGGATTATAAATTCAGGTAATCTCTCTTATTGTTCTCGTCGCTTACAAACGATCCAATTCCCGAATCCGGACCTGACCCCTAACCTTTTCTCGACTGCGTCGATTCGTTCCAGCAATCCAAAGGTTGATCTCGTAACCATGCCTTTTGTCTTCGTTGGTTCTGTGGGAGAATGACGCTGTATGAATCGACCAAAAACAACCCTGTTCATGCTCATGTCTGTTGATGGAAAAATTTCCACTGGCGATACAGACGCCATGGATTTTGACCGAGACCTCAAGACTATCGTGGGCGTGAAGGAAGGTCTGCATCAGTATTACGATCTGGAGCAGCAGACTGATCTCGTGTCGCTCAACACAGGTCGCGTGATGGCAAAAATCGGGATCAACGAGCGGACGACCGAACCGGACAAAATTCCAGTCAGTTTTGTTATCGTCGATAATGAGCCCCATCTCACCGCGCAGGGCGTGGAGTATCTGTCGAAATGGGTGACGACGCTCTACCTCGTCACGACAAACAAATCCCACTCGGCGTTTTCCTCAACCAAGGAAAACATCAAAATTCTATCCTACGACGGCTCCGTCGATCTTTCCGATTTGTTCCGTCGCTTGCGTGAGGAGTTCGGCATCGAACGGCTCACGGTACAATCAGGCGGTACGCTGAATGCCGCGCTCGTCCGTTCCGGCCTCATCGACAATCTGTCTCTGGCCGTCGCCCCCGTCGTCGTGGGAGGCAGAGCCACGCCGTCGCTCGTTGATGGGGAATCGCTCCATTCCGTCGGCGAGCTGTCCGCATTGAAGGCGCTCAAACTCGTGAAGGCGGACGTGTTGGAGGATTCGTACCTACATCTTCAATACGACGTGAAAAATTCATAAAATAGCGCTGTGGTTCAATTGCGGCAGGCATTAGACAACAAGGGCTGGTGAAAAACTCCCCCATAAAACCTGCAGCCTTTCGATATCCATTCTTCGGAGATATTCGACCAACGAGACCGGAGGTTCACCAACAAAACCTTCAGTTTTTACTGAGGGTTTTGTTGTGAGACGACAAATTTCGTAATCCGGATCTGACTCTGATGGATGTGATATACTATGATCAATCCTATGCGATTTCTTTTGATCCTTTTTATTGCACTCGTTATCACGGTGCTCGCTGCTCCGTTTACGGGGGATTTTTCGTTGCTTGTGGAGGCGGCGCTTTGGATTTATTCACTGACGATTGCGTTTTTGATTGATAAGGCTTTAGCACGACGTGGGACGCTTCGTAAAAGTGTGAATGTGGAGCTTGCAAGACTACGACATATTCACCATGTGTGCGAGCAACTCCCAAAGCCATTTTTAAAAAAAGTTGATAGTCTGCTTCGTGTTTACGAACTTAAAATTGAAGAAGAATTTTTATCGCATCATACGTCGACAGATGCATTTCGTGATCTTTCTCATGCGATCTATACATTCAATCCAAAAACAGAGAAAGATGGAATTTTGTACGCCGACCTTCTTCAAACCCTTCAAGATTTGACCCTTGGTCGACAATTGATTCAGTTTGAACTCACCTGTGGTCTCGCGCCGTACGACTGGTTTCTCTTACTCGTCATTCTCGGCTGCTTAATGGGCCTTTTGCTCATCCCTCCTGAACATCTCGGTCAATCAGGTCGCACCGCACTTACGTTTATGGCGATCCTTGTGAACCTTATTCCAATGGAAATGCTATGGAAGGATGACCGTTACGGTTCAAAAGCGATCAAAAAATTTCAATCTGCTTATGGAAGAAACGTCCCAGAGGAAAGATAATTACTTCACCATCACCTCGCGCAATGTTTCGATCGCCTTTCGGTTTTTAAGTGTGTATTCGACGTAGCCACGATATTCAGGGTTATAGATACGATCGCGAGATTCTTTGTCTTCATGTTTCTCGGCGATTTTGTCGAGTGCTTCGTCGACCTCTTTTTCGGTGAGTTCGATGGACTCGGATTTAATCAAGTCTCGTAAGATAAGAGCGACTTTAATACGCAATAAGGCTTGAGGAGTAAATTCTATTTTTAAATCCGCAATTGTTTTTTTGATTGACTTCAGATACTCCGGAAACTCCATTCCCTGCTCCGTTGCTCCTTGCTCGAGTTCGTGAATCATCTTGTTGATTTCGTCGTTGACAAGGAGATCTGGGAAGTCGTCAAAGCGAGATTCCTTTGAGAGTAATTCGAGCATTTCACGTTCTTCACGTCCTTTTGCTTCTGTTTCTTTTTCTCCAGAAATATTTTTTTTCAAGATGGTACGCAACGCTTCCATATCTGTTTGTCCGAGAGACGTTGCAAATGTGTCGTCGAGTTCTGGGTGTTCAAGTTTGAAGATTTCCTTAAGCGTAATATCAAACTCAACAGGATGTCCTGCAAGAAATTTGCTCGTGTGATTTTCTGGAAAGGTAAGGGTGAATGTTTTTTGTTCCCCTTCTTTCATTCCAATAACTTGATCCTTGAATCCAGGAACGTAGTAATCCTCGGTCAGATAAACTGCATGATTTGGTGATTGCCCGCCTTCTACTGGGACACCTGCCTTTTTCATGTTCATGGAAACGACAGCTTTGTCGATTGCGGTGACAGCTTTGTCTGACTCGACGCGGATTTCTTTTGTTTGCATGCGTTGTAAATCTTTGAGTGCCGTCGCAATGTCCTCATCGGTTACCTCTCTGGATTGCTTCGCAGCTGTAAGCGTGTGCCAGTCAGCAAGTTTTGTCACTTTTGGCATGAGCGCGACTTCCGCGGTAAAAATAATATCGTTCCCAGGCGCAAGTTTTACCATATCAATTTTTGGTGATCCAACCGTTTCAATGTCGTGCACCGTGAGCGCGTCAACATACGATTTACGCACAATCGTTTCTAACGCTTCCTCATAAATTTTCATGTCACCAACACGGGCCTTCACAACGTCATACCCCGCACGCCCCGGACGAAATCCTGGAATCGACGTCTGCTCCGAAATACGCGTCGCTGCATCGTCGAGATGTGGGAGAACATCGTCGTGAGGAACCGTGACGGTAATTTTTACGGAGTTTTTTGGAAGAATTTCAATGGTAGATGTAATCATAGTTTTGCATGCTCACGACTTAATAGTGCGGCGAGTATAAAAAAAAATGACGGGATTGTCAACCTAGGCAGACTGACCCGTCACAAGCAGTTTTTCGAAAGGAGCGATCGAACTCGTGTCGCGGAATTCATCCAGTGCGAGGACGACTTCGGCTTGAGTCCATTTGTACGTGGAAAAGGATGCGCGGAATTCGCGTTCCTTTTGCCCTCCATGCTTTTTTCGGACTTCTCGACAAAGATCCCTGAACGAATCTTTGAGTGTGACATCGATCAGAGCTTGTTCGATCGGTGTCCTCTTTAGCCAGTCGTTCCAGACTGGATCGATGTGGAATTGTCCGACCGAATTTTTGGATCGATCTGGACTGTTGGTACGCCATCCACTGACGCTGATTGAAGAATGAGCGAAACGAATTTCCGCACCGATCATTTTTCCGTCGAACGAGGTATCTACTCCAAGCAGAGTCGATACTTTTCCAGGACCGTCCACGAGTTCACGGCCTGCCATGATCCCACGAACCATGACACAGCTCGCGAATCCGGCGCGATCCGTTCCCACGTTTAGGAACTTGTGTCCACGCATGGACATGATGAACAGTTGTCCGGGAGCATGCTTCATTCCAGAGCGCATCCCACTTTCTGCGCCATCCTCAAACGCCTCGGTCGAGACGATGAGAACACGATTGCGACTTTTGTCCGGATGCATCCGAACGAGCGCACAGCCGATCAAGTCACGAGCAACGTCTGTCGCTGGACGAGTAAAGAAATCAATGTCGATCAGTTGTGAAGAACCCACAGTAACTCCATGTGTGGATCGCTATTAAGCCAGATTTTGAGAAAAATGTCAACCATTGACTGCTTTGCAATCAAAAAAACCGTTGCTAACTAGCAACGGCAAGGGCGGCTTTGAGATCGTGACGCGTCCAGCGTGTTTTGACTGTGCGCCAGAATTCGTTCGTGTCTACGATGCTTCGCTCGATGATTAACCTCGCAAAAACATTCGCGTGCTGTCTGATGTCTTGGTCTGTGATCAAAACGTAGCCTGTGCGCTCCTTCACATCCTTCATTCCACCAAAACGCTGGATGGCACCAGACAAAGAGCTCAGCTTCAACAGCTTCAACTCTTCATGCAGGGGAAAATGACCAATT
>CAYYFM010000023.1:0-5280 GCA_964471375.1 uncultured Gammaproteobacteria bacterium | reverse complement strand
CCCCCCCCCCCCCCCCCCCCCCCCCCCCCCCCCCCCCCCAAACCCCCCGCGCGGGCCCAGGATCATTGGAATGAAGAAATTGTGTTTGCATACATTTGAGGAAATTATCTCCGTTGAGAATTTACTAGAAGCATGGAGCGAGCTCGTGAAAGGGAAACGTCGCCGTATTGACGTACAGGAATTCGAGTTTCGCTTGATGGAAAATATATTCGCGCTACACAGACGATTGATGAGCGGAATGTATCAACATGGGACGTATAAGGCGTTTTCCGTATCGGACCCAAAGCGACGGCGAATCCACAAAGCAAATATGACCGACCGATTGTTGCATCGTGCCATCTATCGGAAGTTGTACCCATTTTTTGACCAAACATTTATTTCTGATTCGTTTTCTTGTCGTATTGGGAAAGGGACACACAAGGCGCTTGATCGATTTCGTCGATTCGCGTGGCAAGGATCACACAATCATCGACAGACAATATGGGTGTTGAAGTGTGATATTCGAAAGTTTTTTGCATCGATTGATCATGATGTGCTCATGCGAGTCATCGACGAACAGCCTACAGACAAACGCGTTGTTCGACTACTTCGTACTATTGTGGAAAGTTTTCATACATTGCCTCGGAAAGGCTTACCACTCGGCAATCTTACGTCACAGTTGTTCGCGAATGTATACATGAACATTTTTGATCAGTATGTGAAGTGTCGACTTCAAGTAAAACATTATCTGCGATATGCAGACGATTTCGTTCTTCTGTTTCACGACCGCAACTATCTTTTGGCGGCATTAGATCTCGCTCGTGATTTTCTTTCTCATGAGCTTCAACTTGATCTTCATCCGGAAAAGATTGAGATTTCTACATTTGCGTCTGGGATCGATTTTCTTGGCTGGACTCATTTTTCCGACCATCGTATTTTAAGGACAGTGACAAAACGACGAATATTCGCTGCAATTGTTGGTGGCGCAAGTATGGTGACAATCGAATCTTATAAAGGAACGTTGAGCCATGGAAATACTCGGATGTTGTTCGATCGAATCACCCGATTCTCATGAAATGCCACGATAAAATCAATTAAATCATTTAGAACTGAGTGCATACTTCTGTACGATACACCGAACAAAAACCGAACGCAAGAGCTCTTGAATTACATTGACTGGTTTTAGATGTCATGGTACTTTACGGTCGAATTGGATACGAACCTACTGACAACTAGGAACTACAGATGTCTGTAAGTCTGTAAGTCTGTAGTGGTCCGTAGGTTCGTATCAAAAACATTATGCCAACAATGAATCAACTTACCTACAGATGTCTGTAAGTCTGTAGTGGTCCGTAGGTTCGTATTAAAAACATTATGCCAACAATGAATCAACTTATTCGGAAGGGTCGAACAGTCGAGAAGGTGAAGAGTAAGTCGCCGGCGATGCAATATTCGCTCGACTCACTTCATCGCAAGCGAACCATTCTGCCACGGGGTGCTTCTTTTAAGCGTGGTGTGTGTGTGAAGGTCACAACCATGACACCAAAGAAACCAAACTCGGCGATTCGCAAAATCGCTCGCGTGCGTCTTTCTAACGGAACAGAAGTCACGGCGTATATTCCAGGTGAAGGACATAACCTTCAAGAGCACTCGATCGTGATGATTCGCGGAGGTCGTGTGAAAGATCTTCCAGGTGTGCGCTATCACATCGTTCGTGGTGTATATGACACACAAGGAGTTGCCAATCGCAAGAAAGGTCGCTCGTTGTACGGACAAAAGAGGCCGAAGGCGAAGAAATAAATTATACTCACTTCTCCCAACGGAGTACTCCCAACGCAGGGAGGAAGCAACCGGTTGGGAGATTAACACTCTAAAAATATGCGCGGTAAAGCTGCTACACAGCGTCCGGTCACTCCGGATCCAAAATACGGTAATGAAAACGTTGCCCGTTTTACAAATCTTGTCATGCGCGATGGAAAGAAATCCACCGCGATGCGCGTCATTTACGATGCGTTCGATATTATTGGTGAAAAAACAAAGTTGAGTCCCGTTGAAGTTTTTGAAAATGCGCTCAAAAACGTCATGCCGACGCTCGAAGTGAAATCGAAGCGTGTGGGTGGCGCAAACTATCAGGTTCCTATGCCGGTGCGTGGTGAGCGCCGTTTTATGCTTGCCGCTCGCTGGATTCTTGTGGCAACGCGAGCCAAGAAAGGTCGCCCAATGGCCATCAAACTTTCTGATGAACTCATCGCGGCATCCAAAAACGAAGGTGATGCGGTGAAGAAAAAAGCCGACGTCCAGCGCATGGCTGAAGCCAACCGTGCCTTTGCTCATTTTGCGAGATAAGAGTCGCTTAGTCGTTAAGTCATTGAGTCGTTAAGTCGTTAAGTCACTCAATCACTCAACGACTTAATCACTCAATCACTATTTTATGCCCCGAGAGTATTCTCTAGAAAAAACACGCAACTTTGGAATTATTGCGCATATCGACGCGGGAAAAACAACCGTGTCTGAGCGCGTTTTGTTTTATACGGGCCGCACCCATAAAATTGGAGAAGTGCATGAAGGCGCTGCGGTTATGGACTGGATGGAACAAGAGCGTGAACGCGGTATTACGATTACCGCCGCGGCAACAACATGCTTTTGGAAAGACCATCGCATGAATCTCATCGACACTCCAGGCCACATCGATTTTACGGTTGAAGTAAAGCGTTCACTTCGCGTGCTCGATGGCGCAATGGTTATTTTTGATGGGGTTGCTGGTGTTGAACCACAATCCGAAACAAACTGGCGCTATGCGGACGACTATAACGTTCCACGCATCTGTTTCATCAACAAGCTCGATCGAACAGGAGCCGATTTTTATAAAGATTTGAAGTCCATCGCCGATCGTCTTACGAAAAAAGCGTATCCACTTCAACTTCCCATTGGAACCGAATCAGATTTTATTGGCATTGTCGATCTTCTAAAAATGAAGGCATTCTATTATCGCGATGATGAAGGAAAAGTGATCGAGGAACTGGAAATTCCAGAAGACATGAAAGCGATTTCACAGGAATATCACAATAAACTTATCGAAGCGATTAGTGCAACCGATGATGCGCTCATGACGAAGTATCTGGGTGGTGAAGAGCCAGGAATTGAGGAATTGAAAGTTGCTTTGCGTAAGGCAACTATCAAAGTAGAAATTATTCCAGTGCTTTGCGGTTCTGCGCTTAAAAATAAAGGGGTGCAGTTCATGCTCGATGCCATTGTCGACTATCTTCCAAGCCCACTCGATATTCCACCAGTCATTGCACATAATCCAGACGATCCAACCGAACTCATCCAACGCCCCGCATCTGATACCGAACCATTCGCCGCACTCGCCTTTAAAATCGCGGCTGACCCGTTCGTCGGAAAGCTCGCATTTTTCCGCGTGTATTCTGGTTCGGTGAAAGCGGGATCCTACGTTTTGAATCCACTCACAGGCGAACGAGAACGCGTCAGTCGCATTGTTCGTCTTCATGCAAACAAGCGTGAGGAAGTAGATGAAGTGTTTGCCGGTGAAATCGCTGCGGCAGTGGGATTGAAATCCACCTTTACAGGACACACGCTGTGCGACGAAAATAATCCGGTGATTTTGGAATCGATCGTATTTCCAGAACCAGTTATCTCGATCGCGATTGAACCAAAAACAAAAGTGGATCAGGAAAAAATGGGGATTGCTCTTCAGCGTTTGGCCGAAGAAGATCCTACGTTTCGTGTGCGTACCGATGAAGAAACAAACCAGATTATTATTTCTGGAATGGGAGAATTGCATCTTGACATCATCGTTGATCGCATGCGTCGCGAATATAAGGTAGAAGCAAATGTTGGTGCTCCACAAGTTTCTTATCGCGAAACAATTAAGGCACAAATGGCCGAAGGAGAAGGAAAATATATCAAACAAACGGGTGGACGTGGACAATATGGTCACGCATGTATTCGTCTTGAAAAGAACGAGCAAGGGAAAGGCTACGAGTTTGAAGAAGAAATTAAAGGCGGTTCTGTGCCACGCGAATTCTGGAACGCGATCGATAAAGGAGCACATGAGGCGGCTGATCGTGGTGTGCTTGCAGGTTACCCAGTTCTCGACGTGAAAGTAACACTCACTGAGGGTTCGTATCACGATGTAGACTCTAACGAAGCGGCCTTCAAAATTGCTGGGTCCATGGCGTTTCAGGATGCCGCAAAAAAAGCTGGTCTCATCTTGCTTGAACCAATGATGAAGGTCGAAGTGGTGATGCCCGAAGAATATATGGGAACGATCGTCGGAGATTTAAATGCCAAGCGCGGACAAATTCAGGAAATGACCGACCGCTCAAACGCAAAAGTTATCACGGCCTTTGTTCCACTCGCCGAACTGTTCGGCTACGCAACCCAGTTGCGTTCCATCTCGCAAGGTCGCGGTTCCTATTCCATGGAATTCGATCACTACGAAGAAGTTCCAAGCAACGTGTCAAAAGAAATTGTTGAGAAGCGTTCGGGAATGAATCGACGCGTTACCTGAGGGAAGATTGAAGATAGAAACTCGAATTTCTATCTTCAATCTTTTTATACACTCGTAACCTCCCCTGTTCCTCACTTGGTTTCCAGTCGACAAATTTGAAATCATTCGAGATAATGCGTGCGCCGACAGGGAGTTCGTCGTAGAGCTTTTTTTCTAGGCGGCGCATCGTGTAGGGAACTTGGTAAAGGAAGATCACGGTGCGATCGGAGAAATCTGTTTTCCAAAATGATTGAGCAAGGAATCGGGCGTTTGTGAGATGAGCGAGTTTTGCCGAGAGTTGAGATTTTTTGACGAGTCCTGAGTGGATTTCGATTCCGAGTGCGTCCGATGCTCCTGCCTTTGCGGCGGCTATAACGATGCGGCCGTCACCAGAACCAAGATCAGCAACACGATCGGAGCTCGTGATCTGTGCAAGTTTGATCATTCTTTCCACATCCTCCTGCCGAGTCGGAACGTATGGTCCGCCAAAATGCACAAGCGGAAGGAGAAGTTGCACGACCCACCAGAGTCCGAGGATATTCAAGATTAAGATGAGGACGAGAAAGACAGAAAGAAAAATGGTGATATAATCCATAAGAATTGATACGAACATACAGACCGCTACGAACATACAGACCAGAACCATTATTTGTTCGTAAGTTCGTAGTGGTTTGTAGGTTCGTATCACAACTATTATGATACCAGAAGAGATATTGCTTGCCTATGATATTGGGGAGGTGAAAACGATACACCCTATTTCGATTGGGTTGATTCATCAGACGTTTAAGGTC
>CAYYFM010000022.1:0-13274 GCA_964471375.1 uncultured Gammaproteobacteria bacterium | reverse complement strand
GCTCCAGCGAGCGAAGCAAACGGTGTGTCCTTGAGTGGTCGTGGATCTCCAAGATCTGGATGCTTTGGTGGACCTCCTGGCGGAGTTGGTTTCTTCATAGAGTGAAAGCATGGATTAGTTGCAGATAGTATAACCTAATTTAAAAAACAAAAAAACGCTCGGTTGGTCGAGCGTGCAGTTATGGAAGTTTTGTGTCGGATAGGCCACTGATAATGTTCTTGCTGTCAGTTCTATCAAGCTCTGACAACTCGCATCACAAGGCGCGATCGCCAATGTGGTCTAAGCGAAATGGTGTGTGTCAGAGCGTCTTTTCTTGTCTGATTTCGGTGTGGCCTCCCGTAAGGAAAGGAATCGCACATTCGATACAGCTCAAGCGATAGCTCTGGAGATCCGACCCTATCCCGAAACAAGTTCGGTTGCCTCTTGGAGTAGCAAGGTTCTCCGGAGGGTCGTCATCGCAAACGGTTCATGCCGCCCAGATTTACATCTGGTATCCGTTTACCCGAATGCCACACAGCATCCGTACCAGCATAGTCTCCTAAGAAACGAGGCGCTGGAGTAGAGGTTACTTTCGTTTCCTCCCTTCCACAGACGAGCTTCTCAAGGACTTTAGTCCTATCAAGATCGTCGAGAGAAGGGAGAAGAGGACGCGGAGCAAAAGCTCAACGCGTCCTCAGGAAGTGGTGAGATTAAACGACACATCTTCTCACCGTGCACAGTCGCCTTTTTAGGGGCGGACGTAAGGGCTTGCGACCCCGACCGTGCTTTTAACCTTTCCGGTTGATGATGACCTCGCGGCCACCACCCAGATGGAATTCTGTCGTCAGGAGCTACCCCGACTTAGGACACGGGAACCTTCTCCGCTTCGCCACCCAGGTTGTACGACCTAGATGGTTGGCAGGTCGGACATGTGGGGGAGCTGCCCACGCATCCGATTTTTTACTCCGACTTTACGTCGGAGGAGGCTCATCAATTCCCGTGAACACGTACGACATATGCTCCAGCGAAGCTCGATGTGCTGGACGGCTTTGTCGGTTTCGTACGCAGAGGGATACTATCCCAGACCAACGCATTGTCTTTGTCTTTGGTATCGACATTGACAATTGACTTTCGCAAGGGTACCACCCCTTTTGAACATTCCTTTACACGTATTCCATCCAGGGGATTTCCCGGTACGCATATTAGAACGTGGCGCTATGAAGTTGACTTGCGTCAGCTCCCCTGGTTTTTGCCGCCCCAGAGTTTATGCCTGTTACCAGGTTTATCTTTGCATGCCGACCCAGAGGGCCCGCACACTGGTTGTGCCAAGCACCCAAGAGAAGACATTACTGTTTTCCTCCCTTCCACAGACGAGCTTCTCAAAGACTTTAGTCCTATCAAGATCGTCGAGAGGAGGGAGGGGCCAAGTAGCGAGTACTTGGCAGACGGTGTCTTTCCCCCAGATTTTTTTCCGCAGATCCCAGTGGGGTCAGCGACCGACGTTGGTGAGGCGAATATACAAGCCCTTATCCTTAATGCTTCAGCTTTGAGTATTCAGACCTAAGGCATTTAAACCTTGAATCCTACAACTCGCTGTCGCTATCGGGAGCATTGTATCGACATCCGGTTAGGGATATCGAGATCCTTGTTAGGATTTTTTTCGCTGACTTTTCCTTCTCTTTCACGACCGAAGTCGATCCAGATCCAGTTGGTCTACTCACCTCAGTGCGGCCGCCTTCCCCAAAAGGAAATGGGCCTGGAGGGGCTAGGCCAGAGCCACCGTGTTCCGGTGGTTGGCCTCCTCCAGCAGCTCGTTCAGCTCTTCGCACTGAGTGCGGAGCGAGGCGAGGTGCAGGACGCGCTCTGGCTCGGAGTACGCGGACTGCCAGTTGACCGTCACAAAGACGGGCTGGCGGTCGGCACTGTACTCCCCCGTGTGCTGCCGCTCTGGGCCGCGACGGGTCGAGAGAGACGCGACGAACGCGATCTCACTCTTCAGCTCCTCCTGACGCCGGATCACCTCGGTCAGAGGCATCGTCCGGTCGCGCCAGGTGACGGTCGCTACTGCGTTTCCGCAGGCGATGGCCGTCTCGAGCCTGACCAGCTCATCGATCTTCGCTTTACGCTCAGAGTCGATGGCCGTGAAGTCGAAGTCGCGCGAAGCTCCCTCGATCCATACGGCGCAACCCGCGGCGCGCTTGGACAGATCGGAGATCTGGCCCTTCAACTGCTTGCGGATACGCAACGCTTTCGCAATCGAGATGGAACCCATCGGGACCTCCGGGATAGAACGTTTTGGCGACATTGCCACGCTCCTCCCTTCCGATCACGACCGTGTCGCGACGGGGAGGGAGGGGAGGACGCATCAGAATGCGTCTACTGCGTCCTCAGAAGCAAGTGCGGTTCGGATTGCTCCGATACCCGCGAGTGGTAGGTTCAAGCTAAGGTGCGTACCCAGCCCAGTCCACTCTTCCGCTAGTTCTCATCGGGCGGATTCCGTTAGGTCGAGGCTCCTGTGAGGATGCCCTCGCCCGGACTGTATGGATGGATGGGATCCCTCATCTCCACATCAGCCCTTCGCACTACCTGTTCCACAGGTTGGTTGCAGTGGGTATTGTCGGAACGCTCTACGGGGCGCTCCTATCGTTTCCTTAGAACTTCATTCATCACTCACCGCTGTCCCGCTTTTGTGTGGCCACACATCGGCAGGGTGGTGGGATGACAGGAAATCCTTTCGCATTTTGACAGATCGTAGGCGGTGACTCCTGAAAGCGCCGCTTTGTTGACTATCTGGAGAGCGAACCCCCAAGCCGTTTTCTTCAGCTTCTCGTAAGGCGTCTGCACACACCCCACGTAATCCGGGCCTTGGTCGACCCAGGAAACTGATCTCGACTCTGCACCTGGGGGATGCTCATCAAGATCATTTTTCTAGGCCGACAAAAAAACCCGGGGCGAATCTGTTGCCAGACTCACTTTCCCCAGGTTTTGATTTTGTAATCTCTGAATCTCTCCTCTCGTCTGTTAACCGACCACTGAACTCATCTTCGTAACAGCATGGTAGCATGAGTTTAAAAGTTTGTCAAGGGGTCGGTGTACATAATATAAATATTTGGCTCCATTTAGATAAGAAATAGAATTTTATTATAAACAATTAAAGTAAAAATAAAGAATAGTTGGCCATCAGGATTGACAAGTTAATGGTTTTATGGTAGAGTACCTTTGCTATCGTGAAGCTAGGCATCACGCCTTTCCAAGCGATTCGCACTCATCCTCAGGGTACGGAGGTGCCCATGTTCTAGTCAAACCCAAGGAGATCCCCGATTGTTCAGCAAAGCACCCACATCCGTGGCTGAACGGTAAGATCCAAAACAAGAACTCATCACAAGGTGAAGTGAGTATGACGGCCAGTAGCAATGATCTACATGGCGATTGGTCGTCACTTGAGCGATAGGTCTGTCACAGGACTTGTCAGGATCAAACTGTCTTCCACGGAGGTGCGCATGTGGTAACAGTCGGGCTCTGTTGGCCGGCACGCGTTCTGCGGCGGTCAACATCCTTTTTTCTAGAGGTCTGTACAAGGTCTGTGACATCTTGAAAAAAAGCAAAACAACGGTTATGCCGTTGTTTTGAATTTAAAATTACGCGTTGCAGGAAGATGCCCATGCGGCCATAAAAAGTGTCCGCATGGTATCAGCAACCGATTTGCTTTCTAAAATAACAACAACAGGGTGACCAATAAATGTCATGAGTGAAACAAAATTTCCATAAATCGAAATGTCACCGTGAAACTCACCAAATTTTTCGTCAAGCTGACAATATTCTACATCTTCTCGACGATTTCGAATTTCTCCACGATGCAGAAGGCGTAGTGTTTTAATATTTCTCCATGAAACAGCTTTGCGAGATTTTTGAATCGTATCTGACGTTAAATGTTTGTAGACATCGTCGAGATTTGAAATTTCAAACATCGTATCAGGACTTGCTTTTGATAACTGGTCAAAATAAGCTGGGAGTGCCTCTTCTCCATCATATACTTTCACGACTGGTTTGATTCCTCCAGCCATTAATTGGAGTGTTCCAATCATGCTTTCTATGTCTGAAAGTGTTGAAGAAAATTTTTGTTGTTTCTCCTTCAAATAAGAAACAATCCTGCCTGGATCCTCGGATGCGAACAAATGTTTTTTTCCAGACAACGATGACGACATGAGTCCACGCTTTTGCAATAACTCAATTGCCTCGTACGCGGCTGTACGAGAAATCTTTGCTTTGACTGCAATGTGTTGCACGGTAGATGGCCCTAGTTCGAGTGTCGATAAATAGACTTTGGATTCACTCGGGAGCAAACCAACATCCGCAAGCAATTTTTGAATATCTTTTGCCATAAATGATAGGCTATACTATAAAGGTTGAAGATTGAAACTCGAAGATTGAAGTTTAAACTATTGTCGATCACGAACGATTTTTCCGAAGATCCTCATAAGTTCATCAGCTTCTTTTAGAAGTAATGTTTGTTCTCTTTTTAATGTTTGATCATTTTCAATATCAATTAGTGAAAGCCAGTGAATTGATTCATGCGTTTCTTTTCTTGAAATACGCATGTGCATTGTGAAATCCTTGCTTCCGAGTGAATCACTCGCCTCTATATAATTAGCTCCAACAGATCCTGAAGAACGAATTAATTGTTTTCCGTCCTCCGTATTCGCGATAGATTTTGGAAGTTTTTTAATAAAAACTCTTACATTTCTAGCAAATCGTCTGGTACGTTCTTCCAGATTATAAACTTTTTCATCTTTCATACTTCGATCTTCATCCTTCCTTCAATCTTCGAGTTTCAACCTTCAACCTTCACACTGCCACTCTCCTTCAATCTTCGAGTTTCAACCTTCAACCTTTAGCTGTTATCCTTCTCCTGCTGTTCTTAAAACCTCATCAGCGGTCGTTAGTCCATCTAATACTTTCAACATTCCATCCTGTTGCATCGTACACATTCCTTGTTGCTTCGCCAATACGCGGACTTGGTATTCGTCGATTTTTTCTGATAAGGCGGCGCGGATGATATCGGTCATGATGAGGACTTCGTAGATTCCGACACGACCCTTGTAGCCGGTGTTGTTGCAAATTTCACACCCTTTTCCTTTGTAAAATTTCCATTGACCTTCCTCTGCAATCATTTCCCCCGACTCTTTCGGAATATCCAGCAATATCTTTTTCACTCGTTCATACGTCTCAGGATCAAGTTTGGTTTCTTCTTTGCACGCCGGATGGATTTTTCTTGTGAGACGTTGACCAATGACACAGTTAAGGGCAGGAGAGAGCAAAAAGGGTTTGACCCCCATCGCGATAAAACGTGGTAAAGCTCCGGCAGCGTCGTTCGTATGAAGCGTTGAAAGCATCAAGTGACCTGTCAACGCTGCGTTGATAGCTGTCTCGGCTGTTTCTAAATCACGGATTTCTCCGACCATCACAACATCTGGGTCCTGCCGTAAAATGGAACGCAGACCGCTCGCGAACGTGTAGTGTTTGGAGGAATCGATTTGGGATTGGTTGATTCCCGCAAGTTTGTACTCAACAGGATCTTCAAGGGTGATGATTTTTTCGTCAGGCGTGTTGAGTTTTCGTAAGATTGCGTAGAGTGTTGTTGTCTTTCCAGATCCTGTTGGGCCTGTTGTGATGATCATCCCGTGCGGCTTATCAACTTCATGGATAAGTTTTTTTTCAACGAGTGGTCGGAACCCAAGCTGAGAGAACTCAACCGCGATGGAACTTGGACGTAAGAGACGCATCACAACCGATTCTCCCCATGCGGTTGGAATCGTTGACACACGCACATCGGTATCACCGGATTTGAGAAAAATCGTGAGGCGGCCATCCTGTGGTCGTTCTGTCACGTTGATTTTGAGACCAGAAATGAGCTTGATGCGAGCAATGATTTTTTTCCAAAACTCATGTGGGAGTTCTCCAACGTCTTGAAGCACGCCATCGATACGGAAGCTGATGACTACACGTTTTTCTTCTGCCTCGATGTGGATGTCAGACGTACCAAATTCAATGGCAGCAGCCATGACGATCGTCATAATGTCAGACACAGACGCTCTGTTCAGAACTTTTTGGATATCCGCATACGATTTCAATTCCTTTTGAAAACGCTCAAGCTCTTCGTCGCTTACACGTACGCCCTTCATGACGATTTTAAACTTCGGGAGCGTTTCATACATTTTGATGCCAACACGAAGAGATTCTTCAGAAATTTGATAAACTCCACCTGCCGCTTGCGTACGCTCAGCAATTTGAAAAATAAGCTCCTTAATTTTTTCGTCATCTGGGTTTACAGCCGCAATACGAAAATCGGATCCCGTGCTTAAAAAACACACCGCCTTTAAAGCCTCGGCCTGTTCTTGTGGAACTTGCATGAGCGCCTCTGGACTAATCGGGAATCCTTTGAGATTCACGTATTGTCTCCCAGCAGACGTTGCTTTGCGTTTTGTTTCATCTTCAGATTCACGCAAGCGAACCTCTTTCATTTTTTCATCAAATTTTTCCTGTACAGAAGATTCTGGTCCCGTCTTTCCACTACTGACGGTCTTTCCGCCTGACGAGGCAATCAAATCTTCAATGGATTGGGTGAGTTTGGACATATCCCTCGCATTATAGCACAAGGACTTCTGAATAACTCGGACGCCACTAAAGTGGCTGTGAACATTTCCCAGCCACTGAACATTTCCCAGCCACTGAACATTTCTTAGCCACTTTAGTGGCGTCAGGGCCGGACGGGACTAAAGTCCCTAAGAACATTTCCCTGCCACAGAACATTTCCTAGCCACTTTAGTCCCGTTCGATTACTTCCCTATCCAAACCCGATGTAGTTTTGAAATGATCTTTTTTCTTGGCGAAATCGCGTGGTCGTAGAATTTGACCCAAACAGCGTATTGGAATGTTGTGGTGGCTCCTGCAAATACGGCGAGGAGAAAAAAGAGGGCGATGACACCGAGAATGTTTAAGATGGTAAAAAAGAAAACGCTTTCTGACACAAGGGCGACGGTGGCAAGGACGGCGAAGGGGAGTGAGAAAACCATGAGTGTCGCGAGGAATCCGAAAATGGCAACGAGGACAGCGGCAAAAAGGATCGCGCCTGTTTCAAAGGTGGCGAGCGTATGAGACCGAAAGAGGTTGACGGCGTGATGAATTGAATCGAGGGTGTGGTTACCTGTTCGAACCGAGTGAATGGAAGCAAGCATAAAGAGCGTTGCGACGATAATCGTGAGCGGAAGGATGATCAGAAATGTGATGAGACTCACGAAGATCCCATTTGCTCCTCCTGTTTGAACGAGGATAAGGAGGGGAATGGCGGCGAGGAGGGTAAGAAGTACATGAACGATTTTATGCAGCACGTTTAGAGGAAGCAGATGCCAAAAGGTGTGGTTCCCGTGTAAATAGGCGTTACGGTCAGAAATGGGTTTGGGTCCACATCCTGCAATAAGGGCTCCTTGAGAAACAATAGACGCAATAACAATGACGATACCAATAAAGATGACGAGCGTTGCTGCTCCTGTGAGACGGTTTGGATCAAAGGCAGTGAGTTGCTTCACGAGCTGGCCAAATACTTCTGCGCCGGTGAATGTGCCGCGTAAAATATCGAGATACACATCGCGAATCACGACAAGATTACGAAATCCTTTTGCCGCCATTTCGCACACTCCTCCCGTAGACAACACGGCCGCGAACAAACCAAAAACCCACAACGCTTTTCGTTCGATCGTTAAACGCCATGCGTCAACAAACAGAGTACGATAAACAGATGTGGGCAATTTTTTGGCCATAGTCCTCCGCGGGGTCAAAAGACCCCACCTATTCCAAACACCTACGCAAAGATCGCTTCAAAGGCATCTTTCTCAATCGTTTCTTTTTCGAGTAAGATGTTGGCAATCGCGTCGAGGTATTTTTTTTCTTTCTGGATTATACCACGAGCGACTTCCATAGCGCCATGCACAAGCTTCGTCACCTGTTCATCGATGTCTTGCGCCGTTTTTTCTGAGTAGTTTCGTGTCTCATGTAATTCCTTTCCAAGGAAGATCATTTCTTCTCGTTCGCCAAATGTGCGCGGTCCGAGTTCACTCATGCCGTAGCGGACGACCAGTTGTCGAGCGAGTTGATTGCAATGTTTGAGATCGCTACTAGCACCCGTTGTAATATCTCCGAACGTTTCTGCTTCAGCGACGTATCCACCAAGCGACATCGCAAGGTCTGCAAGGAACTGTTTGCGGCGATGCAAGCGACGGTCTTCACTTGGGAGTTTCATCGTGTATCCTCCCGCGGTTCCACGACTGATGATCGAAACTTTGTGAACCGGATCAGCGTCTGGAAGCATTTTTGCAACGAGCGCATGTCCTGCTTCGTGATAAGCTGTGATTTTTTTCTCCTCCGCGTTCATGACGTAGCTCTTTCGTTCTGGTCCGAGGAGTACTTTTTCAATCGAGATAAGAACGTCTTCTCCTGTGACAACTTTTGCATTCACGCGGCCTGCGCGAATCGCCGCTTCGTTTAGTAAGTTCATGAGATCTGCTCCAGAAAATCCAACGGTCCGTTGTGCGACACGACGTAGGTCGACATCTTCGGTAAGGGGCTTGCCAATTGCATGCACTTTGAGAATCGCCTCGCGCTCGTTGATGTCTGGAAGATCGAGGGTGACACGACGGTCGAAACGACCTGGACGAAGGAGGGCAGGATCGAGAACATCAGGGCGATTTGTTGCGGCAATGACGATGACTCCAAGGTTTGGTTCAAACCCGTCCATCTCCGTCAGGATTTGGTTGAGTGTCTGCTCGCGTTCGTCGTGTGAACCACCAAGACCAGAACCACGCTGGCGACCAACCGCGTCAATTTCATCAATAAAGATAATGCATGGTGCACTTTTTTTTGCTTTGGAAAACAGGTCACGCACACGACTCGCTCCAACTCCAACGAACATTTCGACGAATTCTGAACCAGAAATGTAGAAGAATGGAACTTCGGCTTCTCCAGCAACCGCGCGAGCCAAAAGAGTTTTTCCTGTTCCTGGCGGACCCATGAGCAAAACCCCTTTTGGAATTTTCGCTCCAAGGTCAGCAAACTTTTTTGGATTTTTTAGAAATTCTACAATTTCCGAAAGCTCTTCTTTGGCTTCTGTTGCACCTGCAACGTTCGTGAAGTTTACCTTTTTGTTTTCTTTATTAAATTCTTTCACACGCGATTCTCCAAATGACATCGCGCTTTTGTTTGCTCCTTGCATTTGGCGCAACATGAACATGAACAAAACGAGCAAAAGGATAATTGGAAGAAGCGAAGGGATGATGTATCCGATCACATAGCTCTTGAACGAGCGATCTGCAACGGAAATATTTGCCGCCTTTAGTTGGTCCGGAGTCACGCCGTAACTTGTAAGAAGTTCTTCGACCGTTCCAGATCCTTGCGTAGATGTTTTCGCTTTCACGCCATCTTGCATTTCCGCCGTAATCTCATTTCCCTCAACGGAAAGCGACTTAACCGTCCCTTTTTCGAGACGATCCACAAGCTGTCCAACAGAAATTTCTTCGGTCTTTGCTGTCTTTACTGACTGTTGAGAAAACAATGCTCCAACAACAATGATGGTAAGGATTCCAATAATGATGTTTTTTGAGAGTGGCTTCATAAGTTGGAGTTATTCCTTAACCTCTGACTCCTTTGGCGCCTCTGGCTCTTGTGGCTCCTCTGGCGCTTGTGGCTCCTCTGAACCTTCCTTCAGCGCCTTCAACGACAACCCCAACCGATGTTCATTTGGTTCTATGGAGATAATTTTGAATGTGAGTTTATCGCCAGATTTTGCGATCGTGTTCACATCGATTCCTGGCTTGTCTATGATTTCAGAAACGTGCGCAAGGCCGTGGATTTCTGGATCGAGTTCTACGAAAAAGCCGAATGGATTTACTTTGAGCACGGTTCCTTCGACCGCATCGCCAACTTTGTAACGCTTTTCAATGTCTGCCCATGGATCACGAACGAGTTTTTTCATGGAGAGAAATATTTTCGATCCTTCAATACCAATGATTTCTGCAGAAACAGTCTGGCCGATCTTCAATAGATCGCGAGGATGATCAATTCGTTGCCAAGCGATTTCAGAAATATGTACAAGGCCTTCAAGCGCACCAAAACGGACGAATGCGCCGAAGTCTGCAAGCGCCGTGATTTCACCTTCAATAGAGGAGCCAACGCGGTACTGTGCAATGACACTCTTTTGACGGTCTTCCCAAACAGATTTTTCTGAGACGATCAGTTTTTCGTCCTGTTCGTTAACATCAATCACTTTCACGGGAAAGGTCGCGCCCACATACGATTTCAACTTCTCGAAAATTTTGTTCTTGTCGCCACCGGTGACACGTGGGTAATGATCTGGTGAAAGCTGAGACACTGGAAGGAAACCCGTGACATGATTCACACGAACGATCAATCCACCTTTGTTTGCTTCGGTAATTTTAACATCAATAATTTTTCCCGTCGTAAACAACTCACGCAAGTCTTCCCATGCGCGCTTTTGACCAGCAAAGCGGAACGAAAGTTCCATCTCGCCATTTTCATTTTCAAGATCAATGACCGTTGCTTCTACTTTATCTCCCACGTTCAAATCATCGTACTGTGCAGATTCCGAAAAAATTTCGCGGCCGCGGATCACCCCGGTTGTCATCCCCTCAATATCAATGCGGACTTCGCGTCGATCTGCAGAAATAATCTCTCCCTTTACTACGTCTCCAATTTTGGGAATATGGAGATATTCTCCATCCGCCATGAGCTGTTGAAATTCTGTAAGGTCTACAATTGCTGTGTCTGTAACAGACATAAAATGTTCCAGTAGGAGGAGCAAGGCAAACAGCCTCTTTCGCCCACTGGTGCTAAGAATAAGTAAGTGCCGTGAGTATAAGGGAAGGAAAGGGTTTTGACAAGAGTATATGAGGAGTTGTCTAACGAAAATAAAAATGTCCTCGTCGTTAGGTACGCGAGGACAAAGAGGATTACTTGTTGGCCGTTCTGAAATCGAGACCACCCACGATGCTGTACATGGCTTTGTGTGTGGAGCCAAGTGGGTAGGTCCTGAACTCGACTTCGTTTTTTGGTTCATGCGTGAAGCTGTTTGCATTTTTTTCGTAGAGGAACGAAACCATGTACGTTCCAAGGCGCCCAGACTCACGTTCTTTTTCTCCAGCTCCCACACGACAGTTGAGACAGATTTCTTCGGAGTCTGCCCAGATGGTGTCCGTTGTTGAGCCGTTGTGAGGAATCTTTCGTTCAGGCTTCCAACGCCAGACGGTCCAGGAGTAGAAGTTTTCGTAACGTGCTTCGTCGCGATAGACCGGCACTTCTCTTGTACGATTTTCGTTACGATAGTTGGTTGTACATTCACGGTCTCCACCAGAACAAACTTCGTCACCACCTGTGCATGTCGCAGTTCCGTTGTCGTTAGGCGTGCAGTCGCGAGGAGTCGTGTAACAACTGCGTGGAGTTGTGACACACGTTTCACCATCAGCGACCCGCTCCGTGTAGTGCTCGGTGTCATTATGGTCGAACACCTTATCGTAGTGATGGACACGACGTCCCAAATTTTGAACGTCCACCGCGTCTGATGGACGTGTTTCATCGAATCCTTCATCACCAATCTGTTTGTAACGATCCACCAACACCGTCTGTGTCCAGGCAACACTCGTGACCATGACGTCTACAGGACGTTCAGAAAACAGCATCCATCCGAGTCCACAGACGAGCATAACGATTGCGGCAACCGCACCTACGATCTTGAAGATCGTCGTGTCACGCGGTGGTGGTGTGAAGTCGACAGGTTCATCGAAGGATGGACGAGGACCACGGTCTTCACTCTTCGGACCCGCGCAGTTGAGACATGCACCGTCTGCATTCCGCTGTGTACCGTCACAACGAGGACAACTCCAGTTGGGACCATCATGTGCTTTGCGGAGTTCCATCTCATCCGTGATCCTATTTCGATGAGAGGTATCTCCTGGCATGTACCATGGAGCCTCCTTCGTATCGTGCGCTGCTCCACAGGTGGGACAGTTATCCTTGAGACCGCCGACTTCTTGCGTATCACAACGCGGACAATCCCAAAGCATCTCAATTTGGTCTGTTGGCATTTTGCTCCTCTGGAAATCCATCATCCTGCACGACTGTCATGCAAAGATACGGAGGCGATATTCTAGTGCTATTTTCTCTTAATGTCAATGCAAGACCGGTTTTTTTGTCCGAAGTAGGCGATTCCGGCGATGAGGGCGTTCACGCAGGTGAGGTAGATCGGAAAGGAGAGATTTTCGGCGTTGAGAGTTTCGCTCGACAAGGCGCCAAGGCCAGCGGCGACGGTGATGATGAGCCATGGAGCGTACGCCTCGGAGTGTGGGTCATGCCAAGTTTTGATGATCGTTGGGATGGCGGCGACGAAGTCGGCGCTTATGTCGAAGACAAGAGAGAGCGGGCCATTTTTTGTGATGGCAAATAACGCGATAGCCATGAGAGCAATGGTGAGGCAGGACTTTTCAATCCAACCAAATTCTTTGGATCCATAACCCATCAGACACAACACCACAATGAAACTTGTGTTGAACGTCATGGCGATGAGGAGGATGACTGACCAAGAGAATCCTGAAGAAGAGCTCGCCTGAATCCAAATCGCAACGAGTTGAATGAGCGTCCAAAGAATCCACGAAACGATATTTGGTTTCGTCTCGCGTCTGAGTATGCTTTTCGCATACGGAATGATCGCGTAGAGCTGGATGAGTCCAGCCAGTATTCCAATGAGCAAATGCCAGTTCATAGGTTGTCTTGACCTCACAAGAGAGAGTGGTAGGCTTGCACACGGAGGTTACATGGAAACGCTCGTTTTTTCAACTTTCGAAGAAGTTAAATTTTGGGTGCCTGAACTGCTGAGGTTCAAAAAGTCGGCACTGATCGTGAACGGTCAGCGCGGAGATGAACAATGGTTCCGTGCGGCTGTTCGTGACGCACAGGCGGGATTGTTCGACTTTGATGGAACCCTCCATGCAGGAAATGAGTGGACAGACATTGTTTCACTCTGTACTCCTGAGTGTCAGGCAGAAAATATTCGTGAGAGAGAATGGTACTTCGCGCGTGGAAGCGGGGAACCATCAGCAGAAGAAATCACGCGTTTCGGATTCAATACGGTTCGGCGTATGGTAACGTCTGGTGTGCTCATGAACGCACTGAAAGAATGTGCACAGGCATCTCCTCCTCGTGTTGGAGCGATTGAACTTCTCGAATCGTTTTCA
>CAYYFM010000021.1:0-17793 GCA_964471375.1 uncultured Gammaproteobacteria bacterium | reverse complement strand
ATTTGCATCTGCCACCGTCACTGGTGTTGCACCTTCAGGTTGATAACAAAAACAAAGTGCTGATGTCGCGACGGCAAATACAGGTTGTGTTACAGATCCAAAAAGAAAGATAGCGAGAAAGAATGATGCAAATATTCTACGCAAGATCATACGCCGCTTTTCAAATATTGCTCGATAATCTTCACGAGCGTTGCTTCAGGAATCGCGCCGGGAATGCGAGTGCCGTTCAAGAAAAAAGTGGGAGTGCCTCGGACGCCGGCGGCGACTCCGGCTTCGAGGTCGGCTTGGACTTCGGAGACGTTACGGTCGCTTGCGAGACAGCGTTTGAACTCGCCTGTGTTCATATTGAGTTCCGTGGCATAACGAATGAGTGAATCCTCGGACAGATCGTTTTGGTTTGCGTAGACTTTGTCGTGGTATGGCCAAAACATATTTTGTTCATCGGCACATTCCCCTGCTTCTGCGGCCATCGCCGCTTCTGGGTGAAGTTCGATAATGGGAAAATCGCGATAGATGAATTGTACATCGTTTGGGTACTTCGCGGCGACTTGGCGGACGACTAAACTTGCGTCTTGTGAAAATGGACAGCCAAAGTCCGCGAACTCGACGATCGTTACTTTTGCGTCCTTCGCCCCAAGCGACGGATCATCAGTTGTCACGACATCAAATTCTCCTTCTGGAATGGGTAGGCTCGACACAAGATTACTTGCAGAAAACTTTTGGAGAAACGATAGATCATCTTGTGTGAGATCTCCTGATTGAATCTTTGAAGCAAAGAAATACACACGCCAAGCGAACAAGCAAACAAACATCAGCACAAAAATCGTCACGACCGTCGCAACAATATTCCGCCGTTTATGAATGAGAAGATCTGTGTCCGCCATACAACTAAAATTCGAAAAATTCGTATTTTTCGTATCAAAAGTATATCATAGATGCGTCCGTTGACGAAAAAGGCTAAATCTGTTAGATTCTTGGCAATATGAACACAGACAACATTCTTGCTATTACTCAAATTATTCTTGCGATATTGCTCACCGCAAGCATTCTCCTTCAAGCTCGCGGCTCAGGCCTCGGTTCTGCGTTTGGGGGAGAAGGAAACGTCTACCGTACAAAACGCGGGGTCGAAAAACGTCTGTTCCAAGCCACAATCGTCTTCGCGATTCTCTTTTTCGGTGTTAGCCTCGCAAACGCGCTTGTCTAAACTGTGCCCAACCCCTTTCATAAACTCCTTTCCCCTAAAGAACTCGCTTTCAAACAGATTCTTGCCGCGACCAAAAAAGGGGGATTTCCAAATTTCCAGCAATGGAAACAGCTTCCGCGTATCTTGTCCGCCGGAGAAAAGAAAATTCTTGGGCTTGCTGCCTTTGTAGCTTTTGCCGCCCTTGCTTCCCTCTCCATCTGGTACATCTCCACCCATCGCATCGACATTCCTACACTCGGTGGAGAATACACAGAAGCGCTTATCGGCGAGCCACAATTTATCAATCCGCTCTATGCATCGAATTCTGATGTCGATGCAGACCTCACTCGTCTCGTCTATTCAGGTCTCATGCGCTTCGATCCATCGAATGGTCTTGTGAAAGATCTCGCTTCTGACATTCAAATATCGGAAGATGGAAAAACATACACAATCAAATTGCGCGACAACGCGCTGTTTGGAAATGGAGAAGCCGTGCGAGCACGCGATATCATTTTTACCGTGGACGCGATTCAAAATCCTGCGTACCGTTCCCCGCTTGCCGTCAGTTTTAAAGGGGTCTCCGTTTCACAGGTCGACGACATCACGGTTGCATTCACCCTCGAAGAACCGTTCGCTCCGTTTCTCTCCACCCTTACGGTTGGAATTCTTCCCGCAAATATTTGGGGGGAAATCGAACCGCGCAATGCACCACTCGCCTCTCGTAATTTGGAACCTGTTGGAAGTGGACCGTACCGATTCTTAGAATTCTCAAAAGATAAGTCTGGAAATATTCTGTCGTACACTCTTGAAAGCAATCCATTCTTCTATCAAACTCCTGCCCTTTTAGAAAAACTGACGTTCAAATTCTATCCAAACGCACAAGAAGCAGTTCGTGCGTTAGAAAATCGCAATGTGGAAGGGGTAAGTTTTGTCCCAGAAGATTTAGTGGAGCAAGTTGAAGGTGTTCATGGAATCACGATCGTTCGTCCAACCATTCCACGAGAGGTCGCGCTCTACTTTAACCAAACTGCCTCAGAAACACTTAAAGACAAAGTCCTTCGCACGGCGATAGCGCAAGCGATAAACAAACAGGTATTTGTGGATGATGTTTTGGGTGGACATGGGCATGTTATCGACACACCGATCCTTTCTGGTATGATGGGTGAGTATGAAGGTGTCGCGAAACTTGCCTTTGACGTCGTTGCGGCAAATAATGCGCTCACGACGGCGGGATATACATGGGCGGAAGGCGCAACGACTCGACAGGTGAAATCTGCAACAAAGCCTGTCGAAGGAATAACGCCTGCGGAGCTAACATTTACCCTCACCACGGTTCAGAATCCGGAATTTGTTCAGACGGCAGAACTGATTGCGTCACAACTCGCTCTTATTGGAATCAAATTACAAGTAAACCCTGTTTCGTCGGAAGACTTTTTCGGCACAGTGATTCAACCAAAAAATTACGAGATTTTGCTTACAGGGACCCTCCTTGGAATCGACCCAGATCCCTATCCATTCTGGCACTCTTCACAAAACAAGCCAGGTGGGTTAAACTTGGCGCTCTTTGCAAATCGCAATGCGGATACATTACTGGAAGATGCTCGTAAAACAACAAATGTTGATGATCGTGCAGCGAAATATCGTGAATTCCAGGACATGATCGCAGCGGATGTTCCAGCAGTATTCTTGTATCAATCCACGTATACGTACGCGATTTCAGATAAAGTAAAAAATGTTTCCATCGAACGCGTGATCTCTCCTGCGGATCGATTTGCAAAGATAAATGAGTGGTATATCAAAACGAAAAAAGCGCTTCGATAACCCATGAGCGGATGTGGCGGAATTGGCATACGCGCAGGTCTCAGAAGCCTGTGATGGCAACATCTTGAGGGTTCAAGTCCCTCCATCCGCACCATTTAACTCGCTTTGCTTGCTCATGGTTTTTAACCAGTTGTTAGGTGATTTTTCTGATTTCACGATCGAGATCGTGGGATAAATAAATATCATCTCAGCCTTAAATCAAGAAATTTTATCTGTTTTTATGATTGATACGAATAACTCACAACAGAAACGTCCAGCAAGTCCGCCACCACGTACTCCATCAAGCTCAGCTCGACCCCAAGGACGACCGTTCGACAAATTTCGTGGAAAGGTTTTTCGACGACCAACAGCATCCACAGGACAACGATCCGCTCCGACGACAGCCGTCATTACAACAGAAGACAAACGCGCTCCCCTTCCCCAAACAGCTCCATCAACAGACAAACTGCGTGTGATCGTGCTTGGTGGATGCGAAGAGGTCGGTCGTAACTGTACGCTACTTGAATATAAAAATGACATTATTATCATTGACATGGGTTTGGAATTTCCAAATGAAGAAATGCCAGGAGTCGACTACATCATTCCAAACATGTCGTATCTCAAAGGAAAGGAAAAAAATATTCGCGGAGTCATTATTACGCACGGTCACTACGACCACATTGGCGCGATTCCCCACACCATTCCCTATATTGGCAACCCGCCGATTTTTGCCTTACCAATGTCCGCGGCAATTATCAAACGTCGTCAACAAGACTTCCAAACACGCCCGCTCAATGTAAAAGTCACAAAGATTTCTGATGTATTACAACTCGGACAGTTTAAAGTTTCCTTCTTTCACATCAACCATAACATTCCAGACTCCGCAGGAATTGTTGTAGAAACCTCTGTTGGAACTATTTGTCATACGGGAGACTGGAAATTCGATTTCCATCCAACAGGAACCGAGCATGCGGACTTTCAGAAAATTGCTGAAATCGGTAAAAAGGGTTTGCTCTGTCTGATGGGTGACTCGACGAATTCCATGCTTCCAGGTCATCAAGTATCAGAAAAAGTTATTGGAGAAGAGCTGGAACGTATCATCGAAAAAGCCCCAGGACGTATTATTTTCGGCACGTTTGCGAGTTTGCTCTCCCGCGTAAAGCAGATCATTGAGTTGTCAGAAAAACTTGGAAAAAAAGTTGTCCTTGATGGGTTTTCCATGAAAACGAATGTAGAAATCGCCAAGGAGTTGGGATTCATTAAAGTATCGACGTCTACACTCATCACGATGGAACAAATTGATACGGTTCCGCAAAATAAACTGGTCGTTGTGTGCACGGGTGCGCAAGGAGAAAAAAACGCGGCACTCAACCGCATTGCCTCCGATGAGCATCGTGCGATCCGCATTGATCCAACAGACACGGTTGTCTTCTCCTCATCTGTCATTCCAGGAAACGAGAATGCTGTACAGCGCTTAAAAGATATTTTCTACCGCAAGCGCGCAAAGGTCATCCACAAAGACTTGATGGACGTTCATGCAGGAGGTCACGCCTTCAAAGAAGATATCAAGCTCATGCTCGCTCTGTTTAAACCAAAATACTACGTTCCGATTGAAGGAAACCACTTCATGTTGCGCGAGAATGCTTCTGTTGCATACTCCATGGGTTGGAAAGAAGAAAATGTGTTCGTTGTTGATAATGGACAGGTCATGGAGTTTTGGAAAGATGCAGGACGACTGACAAAAGAAAAAGTTCCAGCCGAGCATGTGTTCGTCGACGGTCTTGGAGTTGGAGATGTGTCACACGTTGTTTTGCGTGATCGCAAGGCATTGTCCGAAGACGGCATGGTTGTTGTTGTCGTGCAGTTTGATGCAAAAACAGGTAAGGTGGTTGGGAAACCAGACATCATGAGCCGTGGATTCATTTTTCTCAAAGATCAGAGCGAACTTATCGACGCGACGGCAACCATCGTCAACAAAGCCTTATCTGGAGGTGGTGGCAATGCGATCGATCCAGCAGGGCTCCGCGATAAAGTTCGTGATGAAGTTGGAAATTATCTGTTCCAAAAAACCGAACGTCGTCCAATGATTCTCCCCGTGATCATGGAAGTATAGGTATGAAAAAATCTCTTACAGCTATTCAGCCGAGCGGTGTCCTGCATCTTGGAAACTTGATCGGAGCTATTGAGCCAGCGGTCCAATTGCAGGAAATGTCAGAACTCACGATGTTTATTGTGGACTATCACGCGATCACGGTGCCACAAAAGCCGATCGAGTTACGAAAAAATATTTTGTTTGCGACGGCGACCTATTTAGGATGTGGAATTGATCCGAAAAAAACAACGATGTTTCAGCAGTCGAGAATTTCGGAACACACAGAACTCGCATGGATTTTGAATTGCATAGCAAAAACAGGCGAGCTAGAGCGCATGACGCAATATAAGGATAAAGCGATAGGAAAAGGCGAATCTGTCTCTGTCGGACTGTTCGATTACCCTGTTTTGATGGCAGCAGATATATTGCTATATGACACAGAAGTTGTCCCTGTTGGTGAAGACCAGAAGCAACATGTCGAACTCGCGCGCGACTTGGCAGAACGGTTTAACAAACAGTTCGGAGAAACATTTGTGATTCCGGAGCCAAAAATTCGCGCCGAAGGAGCACGGATCATGGGACTCGATGATGCGACAAAAAAAATGTCAAAGTCCGCGACGAGTGTAAAGAGTTATATTTCGCTCATGGACGATTCTGACGTGGTTCGTAAAAAAATCATGTCTGCCGTGACAGATTCAGGAACGGAAATTCGGACCGATCGAAACCGTCCGGCGATCACGAATCTCCTCACGATTTTTTCAATCGTCACAAATCGTTCTGTCGAATCGATCGAACACTCTTACGCAGGAAAAGGCTACGGGGATTTTAAAAAAGATCTCGCCGAAGCGGTCGTCTTATATCTCGATCCAATCCGCGCGAAGATCCAGATGTATCTTGGAGATGAAACAGAGCTCAAACGAATTCTCAATGACGGTGCAGAACGAGCAAAAAAACAGGCACAGTTTAAAATGCATCGCATTCGACAAAAATTAGGAATTACGCTCTAAACAAAAAATCCTCACGATCGTGAGGATTTTTTGTGTCTTCGGAGATGCCTGTAAGCCGAATTTTGTCTGGTCCGACATAACATCGGACGAGATGGCAATCTCTCTTGTCTTGACATTACTGCCAAGCTCATGCGAACTACCAAATTTGTTCTTGCACCGAAAAGGGTTTGCCACGTCATCGCGTTACCGCGAGACGAAACGCGTAGCCCTTGCGGACATCGCGTCACTTTTCACTTTTCGTCCGACGTAACGTCGGACTAGTATTGTCTCTGTGGTACTTTCCCTAGGCTTTGTATCCGGAGCCAAAGCGCGAATTTCTCCAACGCCTTGATGCCTGATTCTTATACCTGGCCGTCGTTAACGGCTTTTCTTTTTCCGTGTGCCTTGCGACACACAGGGTGTTCGGACTTTCCTCTCCGACATTACGTCGGAGTAGCCATCCGGCATTCCGAAGACCGCGCTACTATACTAAGAGTATTGAGAAAAGTCAAGCAATTTGATACGATCTTTTCGTACTTTCCGTATTTCCGTAATTCCGTAATATTCCGTAGTATTTAACGATTCTCTATGAAACGTTCCGAACTTGCCTTTACCCTTGCGCTTGTCCCGCTCGATTATCTCGCTCTACTCGCCGCTGGAATTGCGGCGTTTTATGCGCGTTTTCATCCTTTTTTCACAACCGTCCGCCCAGTGATTTTTGATCTCACCGTGCCGGAATATGCTCGCGTCGTTTTCCCAATCGCCTTTGTCTGGATCGTTATCTTTGCCTTTGCTGGACTGTATTCAACACACCCACGCCGAATCGCCTCCGAACTCTCTCGTGTTCTACTCGCGTGTTCTACAGCCATGGCCGCCGTGTTCGCGATTCTCTTTTTCTCTCGCGTCTTATTTGAATCACGTTTCATCGCCGTCGCCGCGTGGGTGTTTGCAATCCTGTTCGTCTCAATCGGACGTATCATCATCCGACTTTTTCAACGCACCCTTCTCTCTTACGGTATCGGTGAACGACGGATCATCATTGTCGGAGAAAAAAAATCCGCGACCGCACTTACCGATTTATTTCAACGAGAACATCGTCTTGGATTTCACGTCATCGCGCGTTTTGATACATTCGATGAAACCGCACGCAAACGCATTTTGAAAGAACAAGAAATATGTGGGGTTGATGAAATCATCCTCGCCGATCCAGACGTAAACCGTGCAGATGCACTCGAACTTCTTTCCTTTACCGACACACACCAAATGGGGTTCCGCTACACCGCGGATTTGTTCGCGGCCGCTGTTGGTCGCACCGTTTTTCACACACTCGCAGGAATTCCCATCATTGAAGTACAAAAAACTCCACTCGATGGGTGGGGAGCGATCTATAAACGACTCTTTGATATTCTGGCATCTACCATTCTTATCATCGTGACATCCCCAGTCATGCTCGTGACGGCCATCGCGCTTTTTATCGAAGAACCAGGACGTGTTTTATTTTCTCGTGATTCAGATGGACGAAAAACACATCGTGTTGGCGAGTCCGGACGACCATTTCACTACTTTAAATTCCGATCAATGATTAAAGATGCGCATAAATTTCGCTTTGATCCAGAATTCATCAAGCAAAATAGCAACATGCGCGACGGCTCCCCACTGTTCAAACTCAAAGACGATCCACGAGTCACACGCGTCGGAAAATTTATCCGAAAGTTTCACATCGACGAGCTCCCAGAGTTCTTCCTCGTCTTTGCCGGCCGAATGTCTCTGGTTGGTCCACGCCCACATCTTCCGGAAGAAGTCGCTGACTACAAACCACACCAACGCAAAGTCCTCACGATCAAACCAGGCATCACCGGCCCCGCACAAATTTCCGGACGAGCTGATTTAGACTTCGAAGAAGAAGTCCGTCTCGACACGTACTACATCGAACACTGGAGCCCATGGCAAGATCTAATCATCCTACTAAAAACACCAATTGTTGCATTACGAGGAAAGACGTTTTAAACAAAAAATGCCCTTGAACCGCGAGGGTTCAAGGACCGAGGACCAAGGTTCAATGACCTTGCTACGCCTGGGAGACCTGAGGGCCGATGGCCGATGGCTGTGACGGCTTCCGAGACAGCACGAGGACGCCGTCGTACCAGGCACCCAAGGGAGGGTGGTTGCCCAGACGGAGACCCGTCAGATCGAAGCCACCAACCAGGCAGCGGAGGCCATCGCCATCCAAATCTTTACACCACGCGTATTTGTTCTGGAGCGGACGATTCCTCCAAAGCTGGTAGGAAAGCATCGTCATCTCCGCGATCTCAAGCACGTAGGTGCGATCATGAGAATCGGGCACGAGCGCGAGCTGCGCGTCCCAGGTGATACTTGTCGAGTTCGGCTCAAATTGCGTGCGGACGAGACGCCAGCCTGTCGGGAACACGTGGTCGCGCAGACCCTCGTGGAGATCGTTCTTCCACCAGTTGTTATTCTTATAGAAGCATGGTTGATGGCGTTGGTTTACGCCGAACTTTTTGCGGATTAATGGAAGTGTGACGCCATCGATATGCGGGTAGAGCACCGCCCCGATGTTGATCTCCTCGAGGAGTTCCTCGTTTGTCCATGGAATCACGGCAAGACTTGCCATGGCGGCCTCATCGATGCTAGGCAGGCGAAATGCTGTCGCGTATCTCTCGGGACTGACGAATGCGTCGCCGAGAAGCACCCTCACCCGTTCTTGATCTCTTGAGAGTTGGATCGAAGGAAAGACGACCAGAACATTCCTCGAAGCGAGAAGTGCTAAGATCTGATATTCCTTGATCTCATCACACAGGAACGCCTTGCCCAGAGCGTCAAAGACGCTATAGCCCTTAAGGAATCCCTCAATAGCTTTGGGCGAAATGCTACCCTTGAGGATCGCGTCGGACACGTTACTGATTGCGAGCCAGTCCGCGTCTGTCGTGTTTGTCATCTGAACCTCCGACTGCCAATGCACAGAACTTAGAACAACTCCGACGGATGTCGGGGCCGACCCAGGCGCTTCACTGGCAAACGAACGGGTTTATCATCCGCGCCCGCAAAATGCGAGACGCCAAATGAAATGCTGTTATAGCCTGTTTTGCCCAAAAAGTCAAGCAATGCTAGGATTGCCAACATGAAACTCGCCCTTATACATGATCACTTGAATCAGACAGGCGGAGCGGAAAAGGTGCTTGAGGTGTTTCAGGAAATTTGGCCTGAGGCGCCGACATACACCCTCCTGTTTGATCCTCGGCGCGTGCCGCAATTTGCTGGACGAGACATTCGCCCATCTTTTTTGCAACGCATGCCACTTGCGCGATCAAAATTCCAATGGTATCTCCCGCTCATGCCAACCGCAACCGAGCATCACGATTTGTCAGAGTACAACGTCGTGCTTTCGTCTACGAGCGCATTTGCAAAAGGAGTGATCACACAGCCAAAATCCGTGCACATTTGTTATTGTCACACTCCAACACGTTATTTGTGGAATGACACACATTCCTATGTAAAAGAATTGCGCGTGCCAAAATTTATCAAAGCGTTGCTTCCTTCTCTTTTGACGCACTTGCGTGTGTGGGATCGACATGCCGCGGATCGCGTAGATCATTTTGTCGCGAATTCTAAAACAGTCGAAAGTCGTATTCAAAAATATTATGGACGTGACAGTGTCGTTATTCACCCACCTGTTGATACACATCGATTTCAGATTTCTGAAAAACCAAAAACGTATTTTTTGACCGGGGGACGGTTGGTGGCTTACAAACGATTTGATATGGTCGTTGAAGCGTGTAATCGGACCGGAATCAAACTGAAAATTTTTGGAACAGGTCCTGTGATGAAAGAATTACAACGCGTGGCAAAAGGAAATATTGAATTTCTCGGGCGCGTTTCGGACGATCAGTTACCCGAACTGTACGCAAATGCCAAAGCGTTCATTCATCCACAGGAAGAAGATTTCGGGATCACTCCTGTTGAATCGATGGCTGCCGGTCGTCCGGTCATTGCGTGGCGACGTGGAGGGGCGACGGAAACGGTCCGAGATGGTGTCACTGGTGAGTTGTTCGACGAACAATCGTGGGAAGAATTAGCTGATCATTTGATCCGCTTTGATGAGACGAAATACGATCCCATTGCCATCCGAGCGCATGCAGAACAGTTTGGACGAGAACGATTCAAAGGCGAGATGCGGGAGTTCGTTGAACGAATATACACAGAAAGGTCGAAAGTTTAAATTCGAAACTCTAAGGAAGGTTAAAGGTTAAAGATTTAAAATTTCGACCTTCTATCTTCTTATGATTATTCTCGTTGACGTCCGGCACTTGCAGGACAAACAAAAAACGGGCGTGGGGGAGTACACAACCGAACTTCTTCGCGCCCTTTTTGAAATGGATGAGTGGAATGAATACGAACTTTTTTCGTCCGGTACCAGCCATGTTCAAACGGACTTTAGTCCGGTCTGCACAGCCGGGGCGGAAGTGACTAAAGTCACTAGGAACCATG
This sequence comes from uncultured Gammaproteobacteria bacterium, assembly GCA_964471375.1. Classification (GTDB taxonomy): domain Bacteria; phylum Patescibacteriota; class Patescibacteriia; order UBA9934; family GWF2-40-263; genus YC12-FULL-57-11. The sequence continues at coordinate 7,226 of CAYYFM010000021.1, read as the reverse complement.
TCTCTCTCCCCAACAAACTCCTAAAACTCCTAACATCTACCACTGGTCTCCCCCGATTCGATCGGTTTGCCAAAGCGAAACCGGACTTGATTTGGTTTCCTAATCTGAACTTTGTCGGACTTGGTCGCGGACTTCCCTGTCCGTACATCCTCACCATCCATGATCTTTCTTGGAAAATTTTCCCAGAGTTTTTCTCGACCAGGATGCGACTATGGCACGCGATGGCGCGACCGAATAGACTCGTCCAAAACGCGGCAGCGATCATCGTCCCATCTGAAGCAACGAAACAAGATGTCGTTCACTTTTTTCAAAAACCAGCTGATCAAATCCACGTGATCCCCCACGGTGTCGACCCAAAGTTCTGTCCAGAATTCCAGTCAACAGATCATGGTGTACGAGGAAAATACAAACTCCCAAAACGGTTTGCGCTATTCGTCGGCACGCTCGAGCCACGCAAAAACGTGATTGCACTCATCGATGCGATCGATACGTACCGTCGTGATACTGGCGACAATCTCCACTTAGTCCTCGCCGGCGGCTGGGGCTGGAAGTCCGCCAAGATTCGAAAACATCTCAGATTCAAAGGGACTTTAGTCCCGTCGGGTAGCCGCGTCTCGACTTCCACAAACGGGACTAAAGTCCCTGGGAACTCTTGGATCCACCACCTCGGCTACATTCCACGACAGGACCTCCCTGCCCTCTACCGAGCCGCAACCGTTTTCACTTGGCCATCGATCTACGAAGGCTTCGGCCTCCCTGTCCTCGAAGCCATGGCCTCAGGCTGTCCTATCATAACGAGCAACACCTCCTCACTCCCAGAACTAACAGGAAATGCGGCGATTCTCGTGAACCCACTCCGCCCAACAGAAATCACCCAAGCGCTCGAACAACTTCTGTCCTCATCAGCTCTCAATTTCCGCCTCCTCGCTGCTGGTCTTGAACGCGCAAAACAATACTCCTGGAACACTGCTGCTGAAAAAACTCTGAACCTATTCACCAAGTCTATCTCTTAGCCAAACACTAGTCCCATTCCGGCTCTTAGAGCCGGAATTGCCTGTTTTCCAGGGCTTTTGTTTGGTTAAACGTTTAAACAGCCCCATCCCCATTCCGGCTCTAAGAGCCGGAATGGGTAGTGTCAACTTTCTTGTGTCTGGAGGTGGAGTTTCAAAATTACCGTGTCTCGGTGACGGTAAACTGGAATTTGTAGCCATTCGTAGCAGATTCGTAATTCGTAGTATGTGGATAACCTGCGCACAAACTGAGCATTATCTGCTAAAATGTTCGCATGTTGATCGGGATAGATGCACGGATGTATGGCCCGAGTGTGGGGGGTGGCGGTCTTGGACGGTATGTGGAGCAACTCGTAACGGAATTGCAAAAACAGGACCAAGAGAACCGCTATGTTTTGTTCCTTAAAAAGGAGAACTTTGAAGCGTGTGAGATTACCAATCCACGTTTTGAAAAACGACTGGCGGATGTGCATTGGTATACACTTCGCGAACAAATTTTTCTTCCAAAACTTATCGACCGAGAGCATCTCGATCTCATCCATTTTCCACATTGGAACGTTCCCCTGTTTTGTAAGACTCCGTTTGTCGTCACGATTCACGATTTGATTCTGCTCGAGGAGCCAATGTCCGCAAAAGCGACAACTCGACATCCAGCAGTGTTTGCTCTAAAGCGCATCGGATATCGCATTGTTTTACATCACGCAATGCAAGCGTCAAAAAAAATCATTGCGGTGTCACAATACACAAAATCCGCGATCCAGAAATTTTTTCCATTCATTCCGTCCGAAAAGATTTCGGTGGTGTATGAGGGGGTGACTAAACTGCCAGAAGTTGGCCAAATAAAGCCTTCGACTTCCGTTGGTCGCTCAGGCCATAATCTATTCTCTGAGCGAGCGGAGCGAGTCGAAGGGTCTGACAGGCCATACCTCCTCTACGTCGGCAATGCTTATCCGCATAAGAATCTTGAATTCCTCATACAAGTGTTTCAACAATTTTCTGAAACTCATCCAGAATTTGAACTCATGCTCGCTGGACGAGATGACCTATTTTACAAACGACTACGAGGGATTGCGAAAGAAAAGATCCGGTTCGTCATGAACCCATCCGATAACGATCTGGCAGAGCTGTACCGAAACGCCACTGCATACGTATTCCCTTCTCGATCAGAAGGATTCGGACTTCCACCTCTTGAAGCCATGTCTGTCGGTGTCCCAGTTGCTGCGTCAAGAATCGGTGCTCTGACGGAAATTCTTGGAGACGCTGCGGTCTCCTTTTCTCCTGATAGTCCTGACGAGTTGATCCAGGTTATGGAAAAACTCTCAATGGATACAAATCTCCGAGTAGAACTGATCAAAAAAGGCTTTGAAAGAGTCAAACAGTACTCCTGGGCCACGATGGCACAACAAATTCGTCAGACTTATGAGCTTGTCACTCACAGCAAAACTGAATAAGAAGCGCTTGGCTGATACGTTGCGTCGCAGAAAAGCTGCGCAGACAGTTACGCATTTGATCGATCATTCGGTTCCAAGCGAAGTTCGGTTTCATGGGATATTGAATGAGCAAAAAAAGACACAACAACCAATCGTTCGTGTCGCAGATTCCCTTCAGCTTTCTCCGTACATCATCCACTTAAACGCGCATCTTCCCAGTCCCGAAGAAATTCTTGCAGAAACATCTCCACTCGTTGCACCGAACCTACTTGTCCCAGAAAAGTTTTTCTTATCGATTGCAGACGCGGAGAAAATGAATCCTGTTGAGGATCTTCAGTTGGAGCTGGAAGATGTTTATAGACAGATGCGGGAAGATAGCGGACAGGAAATGCGAAGTTCGAAGTTCAAAGTTCGAAATAAAATTGAAAGTGAAAAAATCACAAAAGGAAAAGAAAATTTTGAACATCCGTTTGCACTCAAGGCTGGATTTACGGTGACTCCGTTTGAATTGCCGAAAGCACCAGAGAATTTTGCAGCGTATTTTGAAATGCCAGATTCGGAAGAAAACGAACCAGTTTCTGGAGAGTCGGAGATCGTGGTGTTTGATAAAATCATACTGCCTGAGCTTAACGAATCCGTCGAAGTCGTAGAAACATCGGTGTCTGTTTTCGGCACTTCGACAAGCTCAGTGGATAAGGCATCTGTCCTATCCAATTTCCATTTTAATTTCCCTCATTTCGATTTTCCAAAATTTCCCACAGGCCGTTTGACCGCCCAATTCTCATTTCTCCCAGCCAACTGGCACAAGACGATCGGTGCCTTCGTCCTCGCCTCGTTTATCTTTGTCCTCCCTCTTCATGCTATGAATCTTGTTTCTGATTTGCGCTCGACAAAATCAGGACTTGCTATTGCTTCGCAAACAGCACTTGCACAATTGCAGGCAGGTGCGAGCGCGGTTCTTGTTCGTGATGCATCAACAGCATCCACATCGTTTGGAAAAGCGGAAGATGCATTTTCACAAGCAGAACAATCTGTGGAAGACTTAGGTGGAATCACCTCACTTCTCCTTTCCGTGATTCCTGCGACGGGATCAACCTATCGCACCGGTTCAAAACTTCTGGAAGTAGGTACATCTCTTTCCATCGCAGGGGGACGCATTTCTGAAGGGTTCCTTGCTGCGCAAAACGAACTCAATCCAACTCCAACATCCCGCCTAAAACTTCTCACAACGTACGTCTCCTCTGCCCTTCCAAACCTTTCAGGTGCAAACGATCTCATTCTCTCAATCGATCCAACCGATGTCCCTGAAACACAGCGCGATGCGTTCACCGATCTTGCCAACCGTCTTCCTGTTCTCGTGGAAACGATTCAAACATTTCTCACATTCGCAGACATGGCCGATGTTATTTTAGGCGGTGAAGGATCAAAACGTTATCTCGTTGTCTTTCAAAACAACACAGAAGTTCGTGCAACAGGTGGTTTCATGGGATCGTTTGCAGAAATCAGCGTCCAAGACGGCATTATCACCAACATGAACGTCCCAGGCGGCGGAACGTACGATTTGCAAGGATCGTTGCGTGAAACAATTGCTGCACCTGAACCACTTCAACTCCTCTCTGCACGCTGGGAATTTCAAGATGCCAACTGGTTCCCTGATTTTCCAACAACCGCACGCCAAGTCACCGATTTTTATGAAGATGCTGGTGGAGGAACGGTCGATGGAGTGATTGCTGTCAATGCAACGTACATTGCTGATCTCATTTCACTTCTTGGCCCGATCGACATGCCAGAATACAATCGCACGATTACAAGCGATAACTTTCTTGCAGAAACGCAAAAAATTGTTGAGCTTGAATATGACCGTGAGGAAAATCGTCCAAAAGCATTTATCGGCGATCTTGCCCCACTCTTGCTCGAACGCGTCATGAACGGTGAGCCAGAAGAATTCCTCACCCTGCTCGATCGAGTAAACCAAGGATTGCTCACACGTGATATTCAAATTTATTTTTCCAACGATGAGCTTGAAAAAACAATCCGCGATTTTGGATGGGGTGGTGAACTGAAACAAACAACGAGTGATTATCTCATGATTGTAAATACAAATCTCGGAGGAGGAAAAACCGACGGGGTCATTTCAGAACAGGCAAACGTTTCTGTAAACATCGATCCAGATGGAATAATCACAAACACTCTCACCGTCACTCGCCGACATTTCGGAGAACCGGGCGCTCTGTTTACCGGAGTCAACAATGTCGACTACGTCCGAGTCTACGTCCCCCAAGGTGCAACGCTTTTGTCTGCAACGGGATTTACTATTCCAGACAATGCCCTGTTTGATACCCCGCCAGAAGACTGGGCAACCGACGACGATTTGCTTTACTCCATGGACACCCTCACTCAGGATCCTGCAAGTTTAACGGCGATCTACAATGAAACGGGCAAAACCGTGTTCGGAAACTGGGTGCAAACAAAGCCGGGTGAATCGAGCACGTACACATTCACCTACCGATTACCGTTCTCCCTTTCCAAACCAACACCAAACATGTTCGCAGCGTTTGCAAAAAACGCGCTCGGTATTCCTACCACCGAAACGTACTCCCTGCTCATCCAAAAACAATCCGGTATTCTCGATCGAACCACAAACATCTCTGTCTATATTCCAGACACGATGCAAAAAATGTGGGCGTCGCATGATCTCAACTCTGCCTCGTTTGAAAATACGGTGGATGGATATTTGGGAATGTTGTTAGAGAAAAAATAAAATATGAAACGGAAATCGGACAAAGAAATTAAAGATGAGCTTCGGGCTATTTATGCAGGGCATGATGGGGAGATTCCAGACATGACAAAACTGGAACCTGTCAAAAGTTCGCGTGTCACCCGTTTTTTAATTCGATCGATTTTCTTTCTCCTGATGATCAGTGCGATTGCGTGGGGGGGATTTTTTGTTTGGAGCCGTGGAGGAATTTCTCCGAATCGTCCACTTGAAATTTCAAGTGATACTCCAGCGGAAGTGCGCGCAGGGGACGAAAACTTTTACGTATTTCGCTATAAAAATGAAGGGAATGCGCCGATTGCTTCCTTACAAATGAAACTCACCCTTCCCTCTGATTTCACCTTGCTCTCGTCTGATCCAGAACCAACAGACGGACTCACCTGGACTCTTGGGACGCTTTCAAAAGGCTCTGATGGGGAGGTAAAAATTTCTGGTGTGTTCCGTTCTGAAGTCCCGAGTATCGAAACGCTTCAAGCACTCTTCACATACAAACCGGCTAACTTTTCTTCGGATTTTCAAGACATCGAAACAGCAAAAGTGAGTGTGGGTGATTCTGTGTTGGAACTCACTCTCACAGGACCAGAAAAGGCGTTACCGGGAGATGAAGTGACGTATGTCATGAACGTACAAAATACAGGGACACGAAACGCCAACGGTGTTCTTGTCTCTGCGATCATTCCAAATGAATTTGTTGTTACGAACACAAGCATCCCTCCAACGGAAACAGGAACAACATCCTGGACATTCGACACAATGGCCGCCGCGGAGATAAAAGCGATCGAACTGAAAGGTCGTTACACAGCATCCGTGTCTGGTGAACAAACCGTTTCAGTGAAAACAGCATTTCTTGATGAAGAAAAAACCGAGCTCCTGCAAAGTACCGCGGAAACAAAAACAGATGTGCTTGGTGGCGCCCTTGCTTTCCATCTTGTTGCAAATGGCTCATCAACAGACCAACATATTTCGCCTGGAAAAACGCTTCGATTGTCAATCGACTACGCAAATAGCGGAAGCGAGACGATTCATGGCCTTGTTCTTTCACTTTCCCTCACAGGTGACACAAACTCGCTTCCAATCAACTGGGAAGAGGCGGATTTAGCAGGAGGTGTGCGAGAAGGAAATATAATCGTCTGGGACACGAGTGTGATCGAAGAGTTTAAATCTTTCTCCCCGAGTTCATCAGGAGTTTTAGATCTGAGCTTACCAATTCTTACCAGTCTCACAGCCGGAACAACAGCAAATCTGATCGATCTTGCTTTAAGCGCAGTCCTTGCAAAAGTCGGTTCCATTGAAAGTCCACATCTCATTGAATCCTCCCCGATCCGTGTTCAGATCAATACGGATTTACGATCTTCCGCACATGCAAGATATTACAGCGAAGATGGTGAACCTCTTGGTACCGGTCCCCTTCCCCCAACCGTTGGAGAAACAACGACGTACCGCATTGTGTGGCGCGTTGCCAACTCGTTTCACGCCCTCAAAAATATTCGCATGACAACCAATCTTCCTCCGAAGGTTGCATGGACAGGGAATACAGATGTCGGAATCGGTAAAATATCATTCAACGAAACAACACGCATGGTCACATGGGAAATCGATTCACTCCCTCTGTCTATCCCAGGTTCAGAAGCAACGTTCGACGTCGCTATCACCCCAGAAGAAAGCGATGAAAGCTCGTTCTTCAAACTCACAAACGCAATCGCGGTCGAAGCCACGGACATGGTAACAGGAAATCAAGTCACAAACGCAAAAGATATTCTCACCACGGAACTTCCAGAAGACACAGAAGCGAATGGAAAAGGGGTAGTGAGTGAGGCGGAATAAGAAGAATCTTCTTCTTGACAAGAGTGCGACACAAGTGTTACACTTTATTTGTATGCCAACACTCAAACAACGAATTAATCTTGCGGTTCCATTTCAACTTTGTCGAACACTCACACGCATCGCGAAACGTGATCATACGTCCGTTGCGACGAAAACACTTAATCTTGTTCGTCTGGCACTGGAAAT
>CAYYFM010000020.1:0-5870 GCA_964471375.1 uncultured Gammaproteobacteria bacterium | reverse complement strand
TATGTCCCAAGACATCATTGACAAATTCTCCTCTCATCTCAAAAACGTCCTCACTCGGGCGCTTGTGTGTGTGGTGGAAAATGGAAAATCGCTTGTAGAACCAGAGCATTTGCTTTGGGCACTTGCGACCGAAAAAGGATGTGTAGGCTCAGAGCTTTTGCATCAGGTAGATGTCAAAGATGAAACGCTTGGTGATCTCGTTCGATCTGTTCGTTTTTCAAGTGTGAATGTTGTTTCTTCCTCATCCCCCTTTTTATCCGACTCCGCAAAACGTGCGGTAGAAAAGGCTGTTCTCACCGCAAATGTTTATGAGCATCGATACGTTGGGACAGAACATTTGCTCTCAGGTCTTCTCCAAATTTCTCTTCCAGAAATCGAATCATTTTTTAAAAGAGAAAATATCGACGTCGAACTGTTGCGTAGTCAACTCGCCATCGTTCTCAAATCCGCAACAAAATTTCCAGAACTAGCGGAAAGTATCGGACTTCCTTCAGAGAAGGTCCTCATTCCTTCACCCGATGTACAAACCAAAACCATCCCTACGACACCTGGAGAACTCAAAACTCCTGCTCTCGATTTTTTCGGACGCGATCTCACAAGCAAAACAGTGCAAGCAAACATCGATCCTGTTATTGGTCGCGAAGACGAAATTGAGCGTGTTGTAGAAATTCTGGCGCGTCGCACCAAAAATAATCCTCTGCTTATCGGTGAACCAGGGGTGGGAAAAACAGCAATCGTTGAAGGTCTTGGAAAACGGATTATGGAAGGACGGGTTCCTTCCACGCTCGCAGACAAACGACTTATTGCGATCGACCTTGGAATGGTCGTTGCGGGAACGATCTATCGTGGAGAGTTTGAAGCGCGTTTGAAACAAATCGTCGAAGAGGTCAAGAAATGCGGAAATGTGATGTTATTTGTGGATGAAGTACATCAAATTGTTGGCGCAGGATCAGCTGGTGGGTCCATGGACGCGGCAAATATGCTGAAACCTGCCCTTGCACGCGGAGAAATTCGCATGATTGGTGCAACAACCACCGCAGAATTCAAAAAACATATCGAAACAGACTCAGCACTTGAACGACGCTTCCAAACGATTCAAGTTGACGAACCAACCGCTGAACGTGCGATGGAAATTTTGCGTGGGGTCGCGAGTCAGTTCGAAACGTACCACCGTGTCCGATTGTCCCCTGGTGCAATCGAAGCCGCTGTCAAATTATCCGTTCGATACTTTACCGACAAGCGATTGCCAGACAAAGCGATCGACCTCATCGACGAGGCGTCCGCTTCTGCACGCGTGCACCGCAAAGAATCAGAACCAGCGGAACAGCGTCGATTGCTCACGCGTCGGCTTGCGGAAGTTCAAACAGAAAAGCGCGAAGCAGTTGTCACCGAACAGTTCGAACGTGCTCTTGAATTGAAAGAAGAGGAGAAAAACTTGCGTGATGCTCTTTCGCATATGCAAGACGAACCAACGATCGAAGCTCAAACGATTATTTCCGACCGAGATATTGCGCGGGTTATTTCGCGCACCCTCCGCATTCCCCTTGAAGATTTGCTGTTAGAAGGTGAACGGGATCTTGGAATGCTTCATCAATCCCTTGCACAGCGTGTCATTGGACAAGACGACGCGATTACATCGGTTGCATCCGCTCTGCGTCGTGCAAAAACGGGACTCTCTCTCCCAAACCGCCCACTTTCCTCTATGTTATTTCTTGGTCCATCTGGGGTGGGAAAAACAGAACTCGCAAAAACAATCGCGCGTGTTTTCTTTCATGATGAAAAATCGATCATTCGTCTCGACATGAGCGAATATGCCGAAGGATTTACCTCCTCCAAACTCATCGGTGCTCCTGCGGGTTATGTTGGGTACCGCGAGGGAGCAACGCTCTCTGATCGTGTCAAAGCAAAACCGTATAGTGTCGTGTTGTTTGACGAACTCGAAAAAGCGCATCGTGATGTGCAAAATTTATTGTTGCAAGTACTGGAAGAAGGCGAGCTCACAGACGCGACCGGTCGCAAAATCAGTTTCCGAAATACGATTGTTGTACTTACCTCTAATGTCGGGCTCGAACGATTCGAATCTGGTGGAATCGGTTTTATGAGCAACGACGACGAACGACGACTCACGCTGTCAGTAGATTTGCGTAAAGAGCTGGAATCTCGTTTCCGACCAGAACTGCTTAACCGTGTTGATCTCACGAGCATTTTTCAACCCCTGACAAAAGAAGCCCTCGCAAAGATCGCCGACAAACAGCTGACAGAACTCGCGGAACGCCTCGCCGAGCGTCAAATACGGCTACAAACTCACGCTTCTGTCCCTTCTCACATCGCAAGCTCCGTCAACACCAAATTCGGCGCCCGAGATATCCGTCGTCACATTCAAACACATGTTGAGGACAAAATCGCAACGATTCTTGTCGACCAAAAACCAGAAAAAATTTTTGTCCGTGTCACAAAAACGGGACTTGAGGTAAAATAATATGGCAGGTGGAGGAAAACAACCATCTCGAGCGGAAGCAACACGCTCACTCAAACTTGCTCAAGGGCGTGTTCGAGCTGCTCACCAAGAACGCGAATCCGAAAAGACAGATGACTGGGCAGACGATCAATCTGGATCAGAATCTGACAGTCGTGTTGCTGAAGCTCATGAGGCGCAAAAATCTGCTTATGAAGATTGGCGCATGTCAAATTCGAAACGCCGATGGATCGTTGAAAAAATTCAAGCAGAGCACCTTAAACAATCACAAGCATACGCCGCAAAACAATCATCATCTGGTAGTCCTGCTGGCGGGATGCCTGAAGGTGGGTTTCCGACATTGCCAAATACGCCGCCAAAGCCGGCGAACTTGGGTGGAGGTGAGGATGGGGGAGGTGGATCGCAAGCCGAACAACTTTCACGATCGCAATCTGAAGCAGCAAACAAAAATGCGATGATGGGGGGCGCAACCGCAGACCAGCAGTCACTCGAAGGAGCGCTAGGCGGGGCCGGAGGCGGTGGAGAGAGCATGGATCCGAAGAAAAAAATCCAGACACAAATTGACTCGATCAACCACTACCTCGTCGTCGAAATCATGCCAGAGGTGCTTTCTTGCGATGTTGCCTGTTTTGGACTCATCTCATTCATCACTCTTCCACTCTTTTACTGGCCCGTAGCGGCCATTATCGGGCTAGAGGTGTATAATGATTTTACGGGAGCCGAACCAAAATTACCTGGGACAATGTTTCCGTGGCCAAAGCTGACCTGGAAATCATTTATGTCACCTGGAGGAACAGAAATCGAAATTCCACTTCCGACACAACCACTTTGGCTTGCATGGATTGCCTATGTTGCTTTCATAGGATGTTTGTCCATTGTTTGGTTAGGTCTCCTCGGACTCATTATATATATCTGGAGTGACCCACTTCAAGCTTTGTCAAATTTTGGTGAAATGCTTCCTTTTTTTTCATCAATGATTGGCCTATAAAATTATGAACGAACGTTTCAAAAAAATCATCGTCGTGATCGGATTCATCCTATCTATTTTTGCGATTGGTTATGCGCTGTATTACACATTTTTTAAACCTGCAGCGCCATCGCCAACTGTGGAGCCAACACCAGAAGAACTTGGCGGGCTTCCAACCGCGGGAGAGGCCGGTGAACGACCTGTCACGACTCCGACCACAGGCGGTGCACTTCCACCAGCCGCTGAAGTAGCGGGAGGTGGGCGAACGGTAACAACCGCACTCACGCAGACAGCGATTAGCTCTACAACCGCGAGTACGGACGGTGCGGGAGTGAATTTTTACAATCCAGAAGATGGAAAATTTTATACGATTGATGAAAATGGAAACCTCGTGGCGCTTTCGGATACAAAATTTCCCGAAGTCGAGAATGTAAGTTGGAATAAAGATGGAGAGAAGGCTGTGCTCGAATTTCCAGACGGCACGAACATTGTTTACGATTTCAATGATGAACGTCAGGTCACACTCCCGAAACATTGGGAGGACTTTGAGTTTTCTCCAAAGTCCGATGAAATTTTAGCAAAATCGATTGGAATAGATCCGAGCAATCGTTGGCTTGTGACAACAAACGATGATGGCTCGAATGCAAAAGCGTTTCAGGCCCTCGGAGAAAATGCAGACAAAGTAACTGTCTCCTGGTCTCCAAACGACCAAGTCGTCGCATTTTCCGACACAGCCGAATCAATTGGACTTGATAGAAAATTCATTTTGCCTATCGGAAAAAATAGTGAGAATTACAAAGGTCTCACGGTCGAAGGACTCTTTTTCCTTCCGCTCTGGTCACCGGATGGCAAAACGCTTCTCTATTCAGCCGCCGGAGATTACTCTGACAACAAACCACTCCTCTGGCTCGTCGACGCAACACCTGCAACGATGGGTGAAGACCGTCACTCGCTTGGACTCAACACATGGGTCGACAAATGCACCTTTACCGATTCTAAAATCGTCTATTGCGCCGTACCTCGAAATCTTCCTTCAAATGCTGGATTAGGTCGAGTTTTGTATTTGGATTACCCTGATACGCTCTACAAAATCGATCTATCCAATTCAAAAGTCACTTTAGTCGCGATTCCAGAAGAAGATATCCCGATGGAAAACTTGAGTGTGAGTGATGACGGGAGTATTTTGTACTTCACGAGTGGATTGGATGGAACGTTGCAAATGATGAGATTACGATGATCGTTAAATACTACGGAAAAATACGGAATTTCGGAAGTACGGAATATACAAAATTTTTTATGGCTTTGGTTCAAGAACAGCTCAGTTATCAAGTTTTGGGTGCTTTGTTCGATGTCATGAATGAGATAGGCTATGGACACAAGGAACATATTTATCAAAAGGCGATTCCAATAGCACTTTCAAATCGAAACATTCCATATAAAGAGCAGGTTCGTGTTAAAATTGTCATGATGGGTGAGCATGTAGGGTCGGGTTATATCGATTTTTTAATCGACGAAAGACTCGTCCTTGAAATCAAGTCAAGCTATAGTTTTCGATCAGCAGATTTTCAACAAATCCAAAGGTACTTAAAAACGCTGAAGCTTCAACTTGGGATTCTAGCTGCATTTAGTCCCACAGGAGTTCGCTATCGACGCGTCCTCAATACCTACTGAACTTCCCACACTTCCGTAATTTCCGTACTTCCGTAATTCCGTATTTTTCCGTAGTATTTAACGATTCCTAATCTACTGAACTTCCCACACTTCCGTAATTTCCGTACTTCCGTAATTCCGTATTTTTCCGTAGTATTTAACGATTCCTATGCCCCCTCGCCCTTGGCTCACCTTTCTCACCATCGGTACGATCAGCATCATCGTGATGATGTTTTTTGCGTTGCGGATTAAACCCATTGCTTGGAAAAGAACAGAAATTGATTCGAATAATATCGTTGCTCTCACAGAACCAAGTGTCTCGTTCGTGAATCCATCCAAAGGAGCAGAAAATCCAAAGGTTACTATCGTAGAGTTTGGTGATTTTCAATGTTCCGCGTGTAAGGAGTTATCCAATAATCTAGACGTGGTCCTGAAAAGCTTCCCCGACGATCTTCGTATTGTCTGGAAAGACATGCCAAACGAAAGTGCCCATGCGGTTGCCACGTTCGCGGCAGTTGCGGCGCATTGTGCAGATAGGCAAGGTAAATTTTGGGAGTACCACGATGCGCTCTACGAACGCCAGTCCTATTTGTCCGAAGATGAGCTAGGGAAAATCGCGCTTGAGCTTGAGTTGAACATGGAAGCGTTTTCAAAATGCATGGACTCACGAGATACGTTACCGATTGTGCGAAAAGACTACGACGAAGGCAAAGCGCTCGGGATTCTCGCGACCCCAACGTTTTATATTGGAGAAACCGCTTACGTCGGAGCGATTTC
>CAYYFM010000019.1:0-14688 GCA_964471375.1 uncultured Gammaproteobacteria bacterium | reverse complement strand
GGCGGAGGCGGAGGCGGAGGCGGTGGATCGTCATCAAGCTCTTCGTCAACAACGACTACAACCGATACGACAACCACGACCGATACAACGACGGATACGACGTCAACAGAAACCACATCAGAAACGACGACAGAAATGACTGCTGAGGAAACAGCACGTGCTGAGCAAGTTGCTTCGATCTTGTCTGAAGCGCAAGAAGAAACATATCTGTCTGACGCTGACGCGATGGCAACAATGGTGTCAGCAACTCGTGATGTGCTCGCAGAGTTTGCAACGGTGAGAATGCTCATTGCAAAAGTCACGCTTGGCGGAATGCTTCCGAGTGATCTCACCGACTATCGTTCGCTTGTAAACTTTGTAACGTATGGAACACCTGTAACGCTCAAACTTGGTTCTGGCGAACGAGCTGGAGTTGTCAACAGTTTCAAAGCCGCATTCGGACGTCTCCCAGAAACAGATGAAGACTGGGCAGACACGATTAAGATCGCGGTCGGTCGCTGGCCGTCACAAACTTCTGCAACCGCAGAAGCCGCGGCCGCAACGACATTCGAAAAGATTTATTTGCGCGCCGCAGACATGGCGAATCCTAACGATAATGCGGCCGTGACGGTCATGGCCTACGGCTTGCGACCAAACGTTCGCAATCTCGGTTCAGAAGCAGTTGCCATAGGATTCTTCAAAGACATCTTTGGCTACACTCCAACAAGCGCTACCGACTGGGACGCCGTTCGAGCGATCGCCTATTCAGGGGCAACAAGATAAATTCTCAGGGACTTTAGTCCCTTCTGTACACCACTAAAGTGGCTAGGAATTCACAGGGACTTTAGTCCCGTCCGACAAAACAGAGCCTTCGGGCTCTGTTTTGTGGTAGAATGATAGTATCGAAATACATGCTGTCATTGCGAGCGAAGCGCGGCAATCCCACTGAGAGATTGCCGCGTCGGCTGAGGCCTCCTCGCAATGACAGTCGAAATACATGCTGTCATTGCGAGCGGAGCGCGGCAATCCCACTGAGAGATTGCCGCGTCGGCTGAGGCCTCCTCGCAATGACAGTCGAAGTTTGTTTTATTTATTATATGCCACACGACGGTCGCGCTCCAACAGAATTTGCCATGGAAGAAAATCGTGTTTTGCATTTGCATCGATTTTTCGAATCGATCGGAATTGCTTGGCGAGAGCTTCCAACAAGTATCCAATCACGTCTTGAAAAACTTGCGCGCGAAACAGAAATTGCAAACGACGAGGAACAAGCAGTGCAGTATGCAGATCGTTTGAAAGATATTCTGACTCCAAGCGAACTTCGGATCGTTAAACAAGCGACCGTGTTTACGGACATTGGAAAAACAGGACCGCTTGGGGAAACGAGAAGAGAAGAGGACCTCATCACACGGATTTATAAAATCGATGCAAATTTTAATCCAGGAAAGATGACGCTTGTTGAATTCCTTTCGCAGTTTTATCCAGCGACGGTCGAGAAAGACATGGAAACGATCATTGGAATGGGAATGGATGTACATGCAAACATGCGATCGTTTTTCAACATGCACGCCGACTGGACGCTTGAGTTGTTGATGCAGTCGGAGCTTCCTGATGACGTCATTATCTCTGCATCAAATCATCATTTTTTGGAAGGGGTTCATCCAGGCGAAATGGTTCAGTCTGACGGTACTATTCGATTTAGGTTTACGCATCGTCCTTTTGACGAACGAGATATTTTCGTGATTCTTCTGGACAAATACGACGCTCGTATCCGTCGTGGAGGCGTTTCACACGACGCGGCGATGGACTGGTTGACATCGTATGTGGCAACAAATGAAACGCTCAAAAAATTTCCAGAAGTACTCCGGACAGAATTTCTCACCTGCATTCAACAACTAAATGAAGCGCTTGGATCAACAGCTCGGTCAGAAGCTTTGGCAGCAAAATAAATATGCTCCGTTCCTTCCTCCTCATCGACGTCATCCTTGTCGCAATCGTCCTCTTTTCGCTTGGGGTTTTTCCTCCAGACTGGGTTGTTCTTATTTCGTATTTGTTCTTGATCGGCTATCTTATTCACACACGACGAACAAATTTATTTCAACATTTGACCGTAGCCACAGTCATCGCCCTTATCTGGGCCGTCCTTGGACGAGGAGAGTACGGGTATAATCAGACGTTCTTATCTGTGTTTGGAGTCAACTTTTTTCCGCTCTTTGGTTGGGCTGCTGGGCTTTTCGCGGCATATCTCTTATTTTCTCATCAAGAACAAAAGCACCACGCAAAAGGTTTCCAACATCAAATGGCTGTTTTTGTCGCCATCTTTTGGCCACTCCTCATCTTCGCCGAGACGATTGCGTATCATGCCTTCAACATCCGAAACATCGCTGCCGCCGACTATCCAGGTCTCCCAATCTGCGACTGCATGCATGCTCCGCCATACATGCAAGCCGTTTATTTCCTCATGGGTCCGTTGTATTTCATGATTTGTTGGAAACTACGGCTGGAAAGACAAACGGGACTAAAGTCCCTAGGAAATTTGGATTCCCCAGGAAATTTGGAGCCCCCAGGAAATTTGGAGCCCTCAGGAAATCTGGATTCTCAGGGACTTTAGTCCCGTCCGGTTTGTTTCGTCTGCTATGTCCCTCAGCCCATGGACTCCAACTGAACTCCGCACCCTGCGCAGACTGAACAGTCCGCGTCGGATTCAGGATTTTCTAAATAGCCTTCCGCAAAACCACGAACCAGACGGAGATACCTGCTTCTCTCCTCGTCTCGTCTTGCAGCACGGTCGTGCACACTGCATGGAAGGTGCGATGCTTGCAGCAACGGCTCTCAGACAGCACGGACAACGACCACTTGTGCTTGATCTGACGGCGAGCTTTGACGATCAGGATCACGTCGTTGCCCTGTTTCGTGAACACAATGCGTGGGGCGCCATATCAAAAACAAATCATTCTGTCCTGCGATTTCGCGAACCAGTTTATCGCACCATTCGCGAACTCGCGATGTCTTACTTTCATGAGTATTTTTTGCAATCAAACGGAAAAAAAACGTTGCGTTCGTTTGCGGGTCCGATCGATCTGTCACGTTTTGACAGGCAAGGCTGGATGACAAGCGAAGAAGAGGTCTGGTACATTCCCGAATACCTCTGCGAAACCCCACACACCAAAATCTTGAGCCCGACTCAAATCCGTCGCCTCCGCAAAGCCGATCCAATCGAACTTCTGGCAGGGAATCACACCGAATGGCAGAAAGGCAAATCTGTGCTAAACTAGCATTAACCTCCCAACGTCTATTTTCCCTATATTCAATATTCTAATTCCTAAATCCCATTCCTATGTCCTCCCAAAAACCGTGCAGTCTTCACAAAGTCACGATGACCCTCGTCTGGATCGGCGCTCTCAACTGGGGTCTTATCGGTGCTTTTAATCTCAACGTTGTAAACGTAGTATTTGGTGGCGCTCCAACCCTTGAAAGAATTGTATACGTCCTCATTGGATTATCTGCATTAGGAGTCATGACGAGTTGCAAGTGTCAGAAGTGTAAGGGTTAATTTTAGGATTTGAAGCCGTGCATGACTTTTGCAGAGGCCCTCATCTATGTCTCACCCCGCTCATCCTCCTGATCATGCAAAACCACCAAAAAAACCATGTCATGGACCTGGGGATTGTTATGGGATGCCAGAGAAGAAATTTTGGCGTATCATTTCGTTGGTAACGGTTGTGACGCTTGTTATAGTGATTTCCATCGTTATTTTGGTGAACAAAACGTCTGTGTTATAATGAGTGTCGTTACAGACATACAGATGGTACAGAATTACGGAATTCTGTAATCTCGCTCATGTCTGTAATTCCGTAATGTCCGTAGGTTCGTATCAAATTTATGAAGGTGATTCTGATGGCTGATGTAAAGGCACTCGGACGACGGGGAGCTGTGGTCAATGTTTCTGACGGTTACGCACTCAATTTTCTGTTCCCACAGAATTTGGCGGTGCAGGCAACGGAGCAGGCGATTCAGCGGTTGAAAGAGCAGGAGGCAAAGGTAATTCGTGTGGCAAAGAAAAGTGAGGAGGAAGCACGAAAGTCTGCTGCAAAGCTTGATGGCTTTGAACTTGTGCTGACGGAAAAAGTTAGTGATGGGGGCACGTTGTTTGCTGCGGTGACAGGGAAGTCTGTTTCTGCTGGGCTGAAGAAAGAAGGATTTACCGTCACAACTGACATGATCGATATGAAACCAATCAAGGAACCGTCTGAACAAGAAATTCTCATCAATTTTCCGCATGGTTTTGAAGCTAAAATGAGACTCATCGTCGAAGCAAAATAATCCGGAGCATCATCTCCGGATTTATCATAGGGACCTCGCACTGGACTTTTGCAGAGGTCCCCATACGACCCAACGACTCAATCACTCAACGACTCAATCATTTTGCGTATGTCCAAATTTATCTTTGTTTCCGGCGGCGTTATCTCAGGTCTTGGAAAAGGTATTACGACCGCATCGCTTGGGGCGATTTTGCAAGCGAAAGGTTTTAAGGTGTCGGCCATGAAAGTAGACATGTATTTGAATATCGATGCTGGCACGATCCGCCCAGCTGAGCACGGCGAGGTATTTGTCACCGTGGATGGACTTGAGACCGATCAAGACTTGGGCAACTACGAGCGATTTCTTGGTCGTCCGTTGTATCGCGTAAATTATGCAACAACCGGACAGATTTATGCGGAGGTGTTGCGCAAAGAACGCGCATTTGAATATGAAGGAGAAGATGTGGAGGCGATTCCGCACTTGACGGACGAAATTATTCGTCGGTTCAAAGCCGCTGTGAAGGGATCTGATGTCGTGATTGTCGAACTCGGTGGCACGGTCGGAGAATATCAAAACGGAATTTTTTTCGAGGCAACACGTATTTTGAAAATGCGCGAGCCGAAAAATGTCATTCAAATTCACGTGGCGTATTTGCCAGTGCCAGGAAATCTTGGCGAGATGAAAACGAAACCAGTCCAACAATCTGTTCGCATGCTGAACTCCATGGGAATTCAACCAGAATTTGTCGTTGGACGTTCTGAACAGCCGATGGACGACAAACGCAAAGAACGCATTGCGTTGTTTTGCAATATTGCGAAAAACGAAGTCATTTCCAATCCAAATGTCGCATCCATTTATGAAATTCCCCTCATCCTCGAAGATCAAAAATTTGGCGACATGGTGTGCAAAAAACTTGGACTTCCAAATCGAAAGACAAATCTGAAACCATGGCGTGATTTGGTTGCAAAGATTAAACATGTAGATAATCCACTCAACATTGCGGTTGTTGGAAAATATTTTTCGTCAGGAAACTTTGTGCTGTCTGATGCGTATATTTCCGTCATCGAATCGATCAAGCATGCGTGTTGGGCTGTTGATCGGAAGCCGGTTCTCACATGGATTGACAGTTTGGACGTGGAGAAAAACGGAACAGGATGTTTGAAAGGGTTTGATGGAATCGTCGTTCCAGGTGGATTTGGTTCTCGTGGAATTGAAGGAATCATCACGACGATCCGTTTCGCTCGCGAGAACAAAATTCCGTATTATGGATTATGTTATGGAATGCAACTCGCTTGTGTTGAGTTTGCAAGAAATGTCGTTGGACTGAAGGGTGCGCATACAACCGAGATCAATGCGAAGACGAAACATCCGATTATCCACGTCATGCCTGATCAAGAAAAGAAAATGCTTGAAAAAAATTACGGGGGATCCATGCGACTTGGAGCATGGGATTGCCGTTTAATTTCTGGGACAATAAGTCGGAAAGCATACGGTCAAGAAATCGTTTCCGAACGCCATCGCCATCGCTATGAATTTAACAATACGTATCGCGATCAGCTCGGGAAAGCAGGACTAATGGTTGCCGGAACAACTCCAGACGGCCAACTCGTTGAAATCATCGAACTAAAAAACCACCCATTTTTCGTCGCCGTCCAATTTCACCCAGAATTCCAATCGTCCCCACTAAAACCGCATCCGTTGTTTCTTGCCTTTGCCAAAGCCGCCGCTAAATGATAGGGTTCTCGCCTATTAACGAATTTGTCTTTTACGAATATGTCCTACCCAATCATTCAGCTTATTCCAGGCAAAGAAGCCGCGGTTGGTTTTTGGCATCCGTGGGTGTTTTCTGGCGCCATAGACCCAGCATCACTAAGAGCCGGTCGCGCCCAATCGACTCCTAGTGATGACACGGACCAAGCCCCAGCCCATGGCGATCTTGTCCATGTTGCAGACCGTCAAGGAAAAATCATTGGCACGGGTACCTACTCAAATAAAAGCTCGATCGCAATTCGCGTTTTTGAGTTTAAAGAAGCCGTGATCGACAAGGAGTGGTTCGTTGCAAAGCTTCGCGTGGCAGCAGGTCGTCGTACCTACTCGATGAGTGCGCAACGCCTTTGTTTCGGCGAAGCTGACGGTATTCCAGGACTTGTTGTTGATCGATATGCGGACGTGATCGTATTTCAGCTATCGACCATGGGACTTGATCGACTTCGCTCGATGATCGTCTCAGCACTTCTGGAAGCGTTTTCTCCACGCGTCATTGTTGAACGATCCGATATCGCCGTCCGTCGAGAAGAAGGCCTCAATGATTTCGTTGCCATCCATCATGGAGATATCACAGAACCAGTTGCATTCACTGAAAATGGATTGCATTTTCTCGCGGACGTCCAAGCTGGACAAAAAACAGGATTCTTTCTCGATCAACACGACCTTCGAAGCTGGATCAGTTCAGCGTCACTAAGAGCTGGTCGAGGTCGACCGACTCTTAGTGACGGTCCAGTTCTCGGTTCGGTCCTGAATCTGTTCTCCTACTCTGGCTCTGCAGGAATCGCCGCCATGAAGGCAGGAGCCGATCGTGTCCATAATGTAGACGGATCTGTTGCCGCACTCGAACTTTGTAAACGTCACGCAGATCTAAACGATATTCCACGAGACACATTCACCACAGAAATTTCCGACGTATTCGACTGGCTCAATCTCAACAAAGATTCGCATTACGACACGGTCATCATCGATCCTCCTGCACTCATTAAGGCGGGACGTGACAGCGAAGAAGGGAAAAAGGCATACCACTTTCTGAACCGTGCCGCAATGCGTCTCGTGAACGATGGCGGTTTGTTCATCACCTCCTCTTGCTCACACTTTATGAACGAAGAAGACATGGGTTTCATGCTTCGCCGAGCGTCCGTTCAGTCCGGCATCCGTCTCGACATCCTCGCCGTCATTCGCCAATCCAGCGATCATCCGCTTTCCGTTTATTTCCCAGAGTCCGCGTATCTGAAAAGTTTTATCTGTCGAGTTGCAAGGATTTAAGATGTACGTTATTATGTACATGTATGAATGCTCACACGACATTTTCACTCACAGAAGCTCGAAAACGGCTTTTTGAGTTTTCCGACCAAGTACAATTTCCTGGCCAAACATTAACATTTACACAAAATGGGAAACCAAAAGTTGTGATGGTTTCGTCCGACGAATACGACTCCCTTATTGAAACACTTGAAATTCTCCACGATCATCCAGATATCCTTCAATCCGTTGAAAAGTCCAGAAAAGAATATAAAGCAGGGAAATTTGTAACGCTTGATCAACTTTGTGCAAATTTACAGCGTACGCATCAACAAGCGAGTCGAAAAACAGATCGTCCTTTTTCCAGGAAAAGATCAACGTCGCGTACAGGTCGCGCTTGAAGGTTTGTCAATCAATCCGTTCGTTGGAAAACAGTTGCATGGTGAATTGCACGGTCTTTTAGTCATTCGCGTCTGGCCATATCGAATCGTATATGAAATTTTGCGACGTGAAATTATTGTAAACATCCTCGAAGTTTGTCACCGAAAAGACGTTTATCGGAAATAAAAAATGCCGGCTTCAGATCGAAGCCGGCAGTTCACGGCGGATGGCGCGCCATGGGTACATCGGGTCGTCGCCACGGATGAACGTGACAGGGAAAAACGCGCTGTACTCGTCGTCATGAATGGCGAGGAACGCGCGCGCTTCAGGTTCGGGTCCGATCGTTCCAAATCCAGTCCAGAGTCCGAACCGATGCAGATGGATGAAGCCAGGAATTTCGGTTCCGTCCATCTTTTCAAGGAACGAGGAAAATCCTTTGACTGCTGAACCAGTCCTATCAGCACACCACATGTGGTCAGCACCCAAGTGCCCAGCTCCGAATACTCTATTGCTAGACCCTGCCGCCACTGCGTGACGTATCCCATCCAGCTCGATCACGACGATTTCTGGACGCTCAGGCATCCTCTCTTCTCGAGTCGCCACTCCCACCTGTCGCCACTCTGGGTGTCGACGATCAATCGCGTCTTTGACCGGACGCGCGGTTTCAGGACTCAAAATCACTTCTCACCTCCATTGATAGAGAAGACGTCAGAATATCAGAAAATAAGCCATTTGTCAACCATTCTTGACCATTTTCTCAGATTCCTGTACATTTCCCCTGTTATTTATCTTCTACTTATCTTCTATTTATCTTCGAATTTCGAATTTCAACCTTCGAATTTTCCTTAAATGTATGGCACATAAAAAAGCAGCAGGTTCTACGCAGCTTGGACGCGATTCGCATGGTCAGCGTTTAGGTGTTAAAATTTCCGATGGCGATCGCGCGCTTGCGGGGCAAATTATTGTTCGTCAGCGTGGAACGAAGGTTCATGTGGGTACGGGTGTAAAAAAAGGCAAAGATGACACCCTTTATGCCGCGATCGATGGTGTTGTGAAGTTTTCAAAAAAGATGCGTACAAATTTTACAGGTGCTTTGCAGAAAGCGACGTACGCGAATGTTCGAAAGAGTCTTTAAGTCTTTAAGTCGTTAAGTCACTCAGTGACTCAATCACTCAACGACTCCTCCCTATGCGCGACCGAATCGAACAGGTCCTGAATCAAGTACGCCCCGCACTCCGCATGGATGGCGGGGATATTCAGTTGGTGGATTTTGACGAGGCGACGGGGATTGTCAAAGTCCGGTTGGAAGGCGCGTGCCGTGGGTGTCCGATGTCAAAAATTACGCTCAAGATGGGGGTTGAAATGGCACTGATGGATGCGTTTCCGGACATTATCAAAGAGGTTATTTCTGTGGATGATGTATAATGTGAACATGTTTAGGTTTCTACATAAAATCCCAAGAACATTGCGTGAGCTGTTTCGTGCAATCAAAGATTTGCTACGCACATCTAAACGATACCGCCGGACAGCAACCGCTTCCGGTATCTTGTTGCTTCTCATGATCATTTTGCCTATTTGGCGCATTCTTCCGATCGCCGGAGATAACCCATTCATTCCACTTCATTACAACGTCTACGTCGGCATCGATAGCTTTGGCCCTTGGTACGGAATCTTTACCCTCCCGTTTCTTGGCGCAGTTCTTTACATTATGAACCTCATTTTTCAAGCGGTCTTCTATCGTCGCGAACAGGTCCTATCCATGTTTTTCGCAATCGCTACACTCGTGACAGAGACAGTATTGTTTGTAGCGATGGTATTGATTGTCCTGTTGAATTTGTGACACTCGAAACGACACAAATCATACGCACGCTTTTGCTCACGGCACTTTCGTTTGGTGTTGCTTTTGCTTGGATGCCAATGTTGCTTCGGACGCTGATTAAATTTCGTGCAGGGAAGACGATTCGAACGGGGAAGGAAGCGCCGGTGTTTGCAAAATTGCATGAAAAGAAATCCGGGACGCCGACGATGGGTGGAATATTGATTTGGGGAACGGTGCTGTTTTTAGCGGTGACACTTTCCATTCTCGCACAATTTGCGCCAGGGACGTTCCTTGTACATCTCAACTTTTTGTCTCGATCTGAAACGCTCTTGCCTCTTGGTGCACTGATTGCGTCCGCCATTGTCGGATTTATCGACGACTATTACAACATTCGTGGAATCGGCGCACATGGCGGTGGGCTTCGCGCGCGTCACCGACTCGCGATTTACACCCTGATTTCTGTCGTTGGAGCATGGTGGTTTTCAACAAAACTCGACTGGGACCTTTTGCACATTCCGTTCCTGGGTGATTTTAATGTCGGACTTTGGTACATTCCGTTTTTTATTCTTGTGATCGTCGCGACGTCGTTTTCCGTGAACGAGACAGACGGTTTAGATGGTCTTGCAGGAGGAACCCTGTTCACATCATTCGCCGCCTTTGCGGTCATTGCTTTTGCACAAGGGCGCTATGATCTTTCTGCATTCTGCGGAGTCATCATCGGCGCGCTTCTCGCATTTCTTTGGCACAATATTTATCCAGCAAAATTTATCATGGGGGATACGGGTGCGATGTCACTCGGCGTGACGCTCGGTATTGTCGCCATGCTCACGAACTCCGCATTGTTTCTCCCAGTCATTGGTCTTGTTTTTGTGCTTGAGTCCATTTCCGTCCTCATTCAAATCACCTGGCGCAAACTGTTCAAGAAAAAATTCTTTCTGTCCGCACCGTTTCATCATCACCTCGAAGCATCTGGCTGGCTTGAGCCACAAATCGTCATGCGACTCTGGGTCGTATCCATGGTCGCGGCGGCGATTGGAATCGCGCTGGCTCTGTTAGACGCGCTCGTGAAGTAGCCGTTAAATGCTACGGAAAAATACGGAAGTACGGAAGTACGAAAATTACAAAATTTACATTTGTTTTCATAGAAGTTCCGTACATTCCGTATTTCCGTATTTTTCCGTAGTATTTAACGACACTCCCATGTCTTCACATTCTACAAATCCTTTCGATTACACCTATCTCGCGATTGTGTCTGCGATCGTGGTTTTTGGGCTGATGATGCTTGCAAGTGCTTCTGCTCCGATTGGATATGAACGATTTTCTGACAGTTATTATTTTGTCACGCATCAGGTCGTGTTTGGGTTGATTCCAGGGGTCGCCGCGCTCCTTGTCTTTAGTCGCATTCCATACACCTTTTGGAAAAAAAATGCTTGGAATTTGCTGATCGTTTCGATTGTATTACTCGTGATCGTGTTTATCCCAGGACTCTCTGCAGGAATTGGATCTGCACATAGTTGGATTACGATCGGCGGTTTGTTTTCTTTGCAACCAGCAGAGATCGTCAAGTTGACATTTTTATTTTATCTCGCCGCTTGGCTTGAGCGTCGTGGAGAAGCAGGGGTGCGTGATGTGCATGCTGGATTTCTGCCGTTCGTCGCGACACTTGGATCGATTCTACTCCTTCTCATTCTCCAACCAGACGTTGGAACGATGTCTGTCATCGCGGCGATGTCACTCGTTGTTTATTTTATCGCAGGTGCACCACTGTTGTATGTCGGCGGTCTGATTGCGGCAGGTATATCAGCCCTTGCTCTTTTGATTGGTCTTGAACCATATCGCGCTGCACGTTTCACAACATTTCTCAATCCAGAACTTGACCCACAAGGAATCGGCTATCACATTAACCAAGCGCTCCTTGCCATTGGATCTGGAGGCCTATTTGGCGTAGGCTACGGGCATTCCCGACAAAAGTTTCAGTATCTCCCTGAAGTTTCTGGTGACTCAATTTATGCTGTTATCAGTGAAGAAATGGGCATGCTCGTTGCCGTCCTCGTCCTTGTCGCATTCCTTGCATTTCTCTGGCGGACACTGAAGATTGCGAACGAAGCCCCAGATAAGTTTGGAAAATATGTCTGCACAGGCATCGCCGCCTGGATCGTGATTCAAGCGTTCGTGAATATTGGTTCGATGGTCGCGATCATGCCGATGACTGGGATCCCGTTGCCGTTTATTTCTTACGGAGGCACATCACTCGCTATTTCACTTGCGGCCGTTGGAGTGGTGTTGAATGTTTCTAGATACTCGAAGAAGTAAGTCACTCAATCACTATGAAGATTCTATTTACTGGCGGTGGAACTCTTGGTCCTGTAACGCCACTACTGGCAGTTGCGGAAGCGTGGAAACAATACGACTCTGATGTCGAGTTTGTTTGGGTTGGGACGCCGAACGGTCCTGAGAGAGAGATGATTGAAAAAGCGGAAATTCGATTTTTGTCTTTGCCTGTCGCACGACTGACACGTTATCCTTCTATTGAATGGATTCTTCTTCCTATTAATTTGTTTCGTGCGGTACTTGGAGCGTGGTCTATTTTGAAATCTGAGAAACCAAATCTCATCGCGAGTGCGGGAGGGTATACAAGCGTTCCGGTCGTGATCGCTGGACGAATGATGCATGTCCCTTCTTGGATTCATCAGTCTGACGTTTTGCCGATCCTTTCCAATCAATTGATGGCACCATTTGCGACATGGATCACAACGGCATTTTCTGCGTCCGCGTCTGCGTTTCCAAAAAATAAAACGTCTGTGGTCGGGAATCCTGTTCGATCATCCATACTCACTGTTGATCGAGAAACGGCGATGCGACGATTTGAGCTTGATCCAACACGTCAGACCGTTTTGATATTTGGTGGAGGAGGGGGAGCATCTTGGCTGAATGAAATGATGGAGGTGATCGGGGCGGACTTAGTAAAGGATGTGAATGTCATTCATCTGACAGGGAAAGGAAAACTTTCGGAACATCTCATCGAAATAAAAGGAAATTATTTTGCAGGCGAATTTCTTACGGACAGAATGCCGTCTGCCTATGCGGCAGCAGATGTGGTTATCTGTCGCGCTGGGACAGGGACGATCACGGAGCTCGCGGCGCTAGGAAAGCCTGCGATTGTCATTCCACTTCCGAATTCACCACAGCGAGACAACGCACGCGTGTTGGCTGAAGTGAATGCGGCGCTCGTCCTACAACAAAACACGACGACCCCGCAGGAGTTTCTCGAAGCAATTCGAGCTCTCGTGCGTGATACGTCGCGTTGTCAACAGTATGGAGTTCAGATCAGTCGTCTGCTCCAGACAAACGTCGCGGACCTGATCGTTGATCGGTTACGGAAATTGGTTTGAAATTATTCTTCTACCTCACCCATGTCGAGGGTTCCCATCGAATCCTCTGTTTCCTCTGCGGCACAATCTGTGCACACACCTGCTTCGTTTAATTCGACCTCTTCTCCGTCTTCCCCTGCGCCACAGCGCGTGCAGACTCCTGTGTCCGACATACAAAATAAAATTAGGATTAATGTAGGAGTATTATATCGATCTCATAAATGATCGCAAGAGGGTTGTCAAGAGCAAAGATCTTTGTTATAGTTTCCGCGCCATGATGTCCATGTTGGGTCGGTAGCTCAGTGGTAGAGCGAGGGCCTTTTAAGCCCGCGGTCGAGGGTCCGATCCCCTCCCGACCCACCAGAAAAATATCCAGTTTTTCACTGGATATTTTTTATGTTGAACAAACGTGTTCATCTTGACGTTTCTAGATTTTATCGGTAACCTAATCTCTACGTTCATTTGGGAGGAAGCTCAATGGGACAGACGCAGACGAAGTGGACTTTTTCGAAGCTGATGGAATTGTATCGGATGAATCCACGGGAGGCACGGAAAGTTCATGCCGAGAAACACGCCGCGATGCTCGAGGCTCTTCGAGCGTATAGCGATCTGTTGTGTCGCAGTGGGAGACCGGACGGGAATCTCGCTCAGGTTCTGATTCTGAAAAAAGGGAATGCCGAGGATGAGCACCGTGTGGCAAAAACAACCCTCGCCTTGCTCGAAAATCCGTTGTTCCGACGGTCTTTGCAGACACTCGTGACGCACTGGCAGAATCTGCGCATTTCACAAACAAGCCTCCGAGATGACCGTTTTGAAGAATTTCTCGACCGCGCCGCGCCAGAATTGCACCCAGAAATTCGCTTTGCATGGGCAGACATCCACTCTATCATGGAGCCGGTCGTCGCGAATCCATCGCCATCGACAGGCTTGACACTCTAGCCACCACTTGACCCGTGGTGGTTTTTCATATACTATCCGCGGGTATTTCAAACATCATATGATTCGAGACGACCTTCGTAATATTGCCATTATTGCCCACGTTGACCACGGGAAGACAACATTGGTCGATGCGCTTTTGAAACAGTCGAATACCTTTCGTGATGCCGATGCGCAAGGGACGACTATTATGGATTCCAATGAACTCGAACGCGAGCGTGGAATTACGATTTTTGCGAAGAACGCAGCGATTCAGTGGCAAGGAAAGAAAATCAATATCGTGGATACACCTGGGCACGCTGATTTTGGTGGGGAAGTCGAACGCATCATGTCGCTCGTTGACGGATGTCTTTTGCTTGTGGATGCGAAGGAAGGGCCGATGCCACAAACGAAGTTCGTCCTTAAAAAAGCGATTGAGGCTGGACACAAGCTGATTGTTGTTATCAACAAGGTCGACAAAAAAGATGCGCGACCAGAATGGGTTCTCAACAAGACTTTCGATCTGTTTATCGATCTTGGAGCATCGGAGGAGCAGACAAATTTTCCTGTTATCTATGCGTCTGCGGTGAACGGAATTGCAGGAATAGAACCAGACATGGCAAAGATGAAAGATATCGCGCCGATATTGGATGCGGTCGTCGAACATATGCCAGGACCGACGGGTGATCCTGCATTGCCGTTCCAAATGGCTGTTGTGAACATTTTTTATGATAATTACAAAGGACGTATTGCGATTGGACGAGTTGAAAATGGTGTTGTCCGTCAAGGCATGCAGGTAAAACATGTCGATCGTAACGGGAAGGAAAAAATGGCAAAGGTCATCGCGGTTCAGGTGTTTGATGCACTCGGTCGTGTGGAAGTTCCAGAAGCATCGGCGGGGGAAGTCGTTGC
>CAYYFM010000018.1:0-9567 GCA_964471375.1 uncultured Gammaproteobacteria bacterium | reverse complement strand
CTTTTGGAATCTTGTTCTCTTTTATCGCGTATTCATGACGCTGACCGAGTAGTAAAAACCTTTTTAACACAGGAGTTGGAATATCTTCACGTGTCTCCAACTCATCGAGGTCTGCTCGTGTGTGGAGATTGTATTTGTCTGTAATCTCAAGAATCTGACGCTTGAGATTGTCTGCATAGCTCCCAACGGATGGGGACAGCTCAGAGCGTCGCATGTGGGAGATTGGAGCCATCGAACGGCCTTTAGAGTCGGGGTGAGAGAGGGGAGAATCGTGGGGCATAGGGGCGGACAAAAAACGCTAAATTATTTTCTCAATAATAGTATCCTGCCTTGGAATTCGGAAAAAAACAAGAACAGACAGACACATGATGGCGGCGAGAACGAAGGCGTAGCGTGGATCATTGGCAGCGAGTATACCACCGAAAAACATGACAGGAATATCGAGGATGCCTCGAAAAACCGCGAGATTTGAAAGTGTTGTGGCGCGACTACGAGAATGAATACGACGGTTGATCCACTGCGAATACATCGGTTCACGAATCGAATGTGAAACAAAAGATAATCCGAACGCAATCACTTGAAGATATGGATCACGTACCAAAATACCAACGACAATCCAAAACGCCATGCTTGCACTTGTGATCGTTAATGTCTGAGCCGCACCAAAACGTCGCTCGAGCGGCTCAGCAGACCACTTTAAAGAGAACATAATCGTGTGCATGATCATATAAAACAGCCCCATGATTACGACGGGGAGACCATTGTTTGTTACGTACGGCTGGTAAACGCGCCAAACAAGAATCGTCGCAACAAACGGAATAATTTTATTCATGGCGGCTCGAAATAATTCTGGTTGTCTTCGAATCGTCGCAATACTTTCTGAAAAAATTCCTTTCTCCTGTGCAGATACATCCATTCGATGTTCTGGTTCTGTTAAACGAAAAATGAGAGCGAGCGCGGTCATCGCCGCGACAATGTTTGTCCAAAGCAATATCGAGAATTGCCAGTCGAGTAAGTCTTTTGCAATAAATGCACCAATAGCTGGGATAAAAATTTTTGGAAGGTTCTGGGCAGAGAGAAGCCGACTGTTGTACTTCGTCATCTCTTCTTCCTTTCCAAGCTCTTTCAGACTGTCGTAGAGTAATGCCTCTTCTGTCCCAGAAAAACAGGACGATGCGGCTGATAAAAAAATAAAAGCGACAATAAATGGAGCAAACCCATAGGCAGACAAATGAATCGCGTCAGAGGCAACAAGTAAGAGGACGCCGAGCGCAAGTGTCCATTTTCTCCCGAAACGATCAGCGAGATACCCAGACGGGACTTCAAACAAAAGTGATCCAGCACCAAAAATTCCTGACAACCAAATCGTTTGTTCTAGACTGAGACCACGGTGAAGATAAAAAAGCGTCACAACCGCGTTGAGCATCTTGAACATTGTAAAAAAACGCGCCCAAAAAAGGAGACGTGGGTTACGATCGAGCTGTTGCAAACGTGTCATGTAAACGGAAGTATACCATCCTCCGTCTACGAGGATCAAAAAAACCAGCTCTGACGTAAGAGCTGGGAATAGGTCTAATACGGCGCGATCGAGTCGGTATTGATCGAGTAGCGGATGCGGATGAGACCGCCTCCGAGAGAGTTCCCACAGCCATCGAAATCCGCGTAGCCTGTGCGACAATAATCGTCACTTGTCGCGGTACAGAAATCGTCGAGGGTGATCGCAACCCAAGTGGTTGACGGTGAAGAGCTTGTGCAACTTGATGGCGCCACAGAAGACCCATCTTCTGCGGTGTTTGAAACGAGTCGCCAGTTCCACGCTCCCGTTGTGAGTGAAGCGCCAGTGAACGAAACGCACCAAGCGAAGAGGTCATCCGATCCATCGGAATCGGTATCAGCGTATGAAACAAGCGACTGTGTGTAGGAGTTGTTGAGCGTGCTGAACCCGCCCCAGCCGTCACCTTGTACAATGGTGTCGAGTGTATTCCATGGTGATGCCATGACAAGACTCTCGTCTGCAATGACGCATAATGTGTCATCGTTGCCATCCCCACTGTCGTCAAATGCGACGAGTATGTCGATCGCATTTTCAATTCCGTCGCTATCTTCGTCGAGACAGTCCCAGTCAGCACTGTCTGCATTTCCATCGCAGTCCTGATCAAGGCCATCGGAACAGGAATCAACGACACCTGCGGAGACGATTGAGACTTCCTTTCCTTCTGGAGAAACGCCCGCATCACTGTCATCACAGTCTGACGCGTCTTCGACGTACCCTACCGGTTCATCACATGCGGTCGTCGTTGCTCCGGAGTCACCGTACTCGTCCCCATCACTGTCGAGATACCAAGTAAAAAGACCGGTAACGGATGAATCATCGTCATCGACGTCACCATCACAATCGTTGTCGAGACCGTCGCACAATTCCGTGGCAGACGGATTCACGGCACGGTTGCTGTCATCGCAGTCTGCATCGTCGGCGACGTAAGACATTGGTTGCGTACATGCGATCGATGTGTTACCAGCATCGCCGTACGTATCGCCGTCTGCATCGGCGTACCACGTATCTGCATCTGTTGGTTCTTCGTCGATCGTCCCGTCACAATCCTCATCTGTGCTGTCACATGTTTCTGATGCATCCGGATTCACGGACGCGTCCGTGTCATCGCAGTCTGAGCTATCAGCCAAATACCCAATCGGCTGGTCGCAGGAATCGTACGTTTGATTCACGTCTCCAAATCCATCCGTATCGTGATCAAGATACCAGGTAAGCG
The DNA here is from genome assembly GCA_964471375.1 of uncultured Gammaproteobacteria bacterium. Taxonomy (GTDB): domain Bacteria; phylum Patescibacteriota; class Patescibacteriia; order UBA9934; family GWF2-40-263; genus YC12-FULL-57-11. The sequence continues at coordinate 6,799 of CAYYFM010000018.1, read as the reverse complement.
CATCGATTGCGTTTTCATCTGTCGACCCATCGCAATCTTCATCGACCCCATCACACTGTTCGTCCGCCCCTGGATAGATCGTGGAATCTGTATCGTCACAATCATCCGCGTTCACGACGTACCCACTTGGGGTGTCACATTGCATCAATGTGTTAGACGCATCGCCGTATCCATCTGCGTCTGCGTCGAGGTAGTACGTGTCCCCTGCCTTGTCGTTGGCTGGATCGCAATCGTTGTCGATTCCGTCCGCGCACACTTCTGCGACAAGCGGTGAAACCGACGCGTCCGTGTCATCACAATCCTCGCAAGCAAGAACCGTGTCTCCGTCCGCGTCCAACTCATCTGCGGACACCAGTCCATCACAGTCGTCGTCAACTCCATTGCACGACTCAACAGCACCTGGATTTACGGCAATATCGCTGTCGTCGCAATCAAGAGCGTTATCGACGAACCCAACATCAGGATCACACGTCACAACAGCACTCGTAACTGCATCTCCATATCCGTCCCCATCGCGATCAACGTAATAGTTGTCGCCAGCCCCATCATCAACGAATCCGTTGCAGTCGTTGTCTGCATCGTCACACACTTCGGTTGCTCCGAAATTGGACGTCGCATCCGCGTCATTGCAATCCTGACACGCGACCCATCCATCGGCATCGGCGTCTGCGTATGCCACGGACCCATCGCAGTTGTAATCGTTTGGATCCGTGCAATCCGTTTCCGAAGACCCGGGGTAAAACACGGCGTTCGTGTCATTGCAATCCCCCGTGCATGTAGAGTATCCATCGTGATCGAGATCTTCTGGAGACTGTGACGCATCTTCGTCATCACAATCCCCTTCCTCGATGGAGTACCCATCCCCATCTTCGTCGGTGGTGGTGGTGGAACTGTCAGAATCACCTGACGTTTCACTCGTCTCATCACCCAAGGAAAGCCGATCCTTAAGCTGTACCTCTGAAATGAGCAAACATCCAGAAAAAAGCATCGTTGAAAAAAGAGCAAACATTTTATCCTCCAGGGAGGGAGCGTAGCAAAAAAAGAGAGATGCGTCAATCGCCTCTCAATTCTTTTTTAATAAAATTTTCTGAATATCTTTTAGCGTAATGTGTCTTTTTCCTTTCTCATTTCTAAACCCCCAATTACGATTCAATCCAAAAGTGAAGCCACCGAACGCTTCGAAAAGATCCATCGCATGTCCAGACTCTTGAACATACATCAACCCACGTTTTTTTTCGAGAAAAATAATCGGAGTTGGTTTTCCGATTTCTTGAACAACGATCATGGAAACGCGTGATCGGATTTCTGTTTTAATATTGCTTGTGACGACAAAATATTCCTTCCAAACCTTCCGATCCTTCCATGCCTTTCGTGCTTGCTTCAACTTTTGATCTTCGTCTTTAAGCAATCCGTGTTTTGCAAGCAAAGCACGCTGAAGGGCGATCACCGTTTCAATCTCCAACGGACGATACCCTTCTTCTTGCAATGCCCACACATATCCTCGATCCATCACACCAATGCCTCGAGCAATTTTTGGTGTGTACCCAAGCTTATGAAGTTTTGCATCAGTCACGCGAAACAATTTCAAAAACTGTTCAAGTGAAGAAGGAAGAAGTTTCCCTGTCTTTGAATTTTTTGCACGATCGATTCCTGTGTATTGATGATGATCGACGATGACAACCTCGACCCCCATCTTTCTCAACTTCGCTTCAATCTTTAGACCGGGCATTTCCACAATGACCACACGCTTCCATCCACCATCACGGATCAGTAGAACAAGATCTGACTCCTTCTCAAGAGTAGCTCCGTGCGGTTGTTGTGAACGAATAATCTGAATCCCCATGGCTTTCGCGAGTTCATAAATCAGAATCGCTTCTGGATCGTTTGGAGGAATGAGGAGAACGGTTTTAGGCATAAGATCGAAGGTTGAAACTTGAAATTCGAAGGAAGGTTGAAGATTTAAGGCTGAAGAAATGTTCTTGCAAAGACGATCGCCTGTTCGCGTGTTTCTACTTTTCCTTCATCTCGCGCGGCTTCGACCGCGGAAATAATTTTTCCAAACAGTGGTCCGTTTGTTTTTGATGGAATAAGTCCGAATTCGGTGATCAAATCTCGACCTTGCAACAATGGCTTCAATGCCTCTTTATCAAGCTCATGATCAATAACCGTCTTTGCAAATGTTAATCCGGGTGTATAGGGAGCTGTATCAACTCCTGGAATAGTCCGTCCACGAAAATCTGCCTCAGAAGCGGCAAGCAAGACGCGCCAGGATGTTTTTCCCAAACGTTTTACCACTTTGCGAACCGCGTTGATGTAAGCCTTGTCTGTAATCTTACCTGTCTCAAGAGCACGAGACAACATCCCCGGTTGTAAATGCATTTTTGCGACGGCAACGGCCGCTTCGACGTCATCACCCTTAAATGACAAACGCTCACACATGTCTCGCGTTGGCTGTTCCCCTGCTTCTTCATGTCCAAGCGAACGAATGCGGCCGTCGATCATTTCCGTCGTTGATGGTTTACCAAAATCATGAACAAGAGCTCCAAGAACAATCTGGCGTCTGTCGGCTTCGGAAAATCCATCACGTCGTGCGATCAACGCTGCCGCATCAACGACCATCATGTTGTGAATCCACACATCTCCCTCTGGATGCCATTCTGGTTCCTGTGGAACGTTAATAAGCGCATGCAGTTCTGGAAAATGGCGTTTGACGACTCCAATCATTCTCCCAAACTCAAAACCAATGGAAGGACGCTTCGCTTTCATCAGAAGTTTTTCGAGCTCAGTTGTGATCCGCTCTGAAGGAAGATGATCAAGCTCCCCTCGCTCAACCATTTCTTGCATCAATCGAGCTGATTCTGGCTCAACCGTAAACTCCAGTCGAGACACAAATTGCATGGCGCGCAGGACACGAAGTGGATCATCTTGAAACCGTTCCTGATCAGTCACGCGTAATGTGCGGTTTTTTAAATCTTCTTGTCCGCCAAATGGATCGAAAATGACACCGGTGACAGGATCCATCGCAAGAGCGTTCACAGTAAAATCGCGTCGACGTGCCGCTTCCTGAATCGTCATGGACGGATCCGCTGTCACGGAAAAATCTTTGTGTCCTTTCCCTGTCTTTGACTCACGACGCGGAATGGAAACATCAAGCTCAAGCCCATTTCCTAAAGCCACTTTCAAAACCGCAAACGCTTCTCCAACAATTTCTACCTGTCCAAATTTTTTTTCTAACAATGCCCTCAAGACATCTGGCGCCACCCCATACACTTCAATATCCGCATCTTTCGGATTCAATCCAAGTAACGAATCACGCACATATCCCCCAACAATCAACGCGCATGGAGCATTCGTCGCATACTCTGGATTCGGCTCCAGTTCTGAAATCACCCGCGCCAAATCCTGCGCCGCTCTAAAAAGCGGTCGTTCTGAATTTGGTTCCATTTCACGATGTGTTTCCATAACTACATCTTATCAAATCCAACCGTAATCTCGAACTCATTTGCGCGAAATGTTTCTGCGTTTGATGGACGATCGCCAGTCGTGCGAAGACTGGACGCAAGAGTACCTGTCAGAAGAACAACTGAATGTTCCTGTAGCGCAGTTCCAATTTCAGATTCCACAGAATCCACGTACACCTCAATCCGGTCCTCGATCGTGAGTCCAGCGTTTTTTCGCATCGCGTTGATACGACGGATAATTTCTCGCACCGTTCCTTCGCGAACAAGCGCAAGAGTCATTGTCAGATCAAGCGCAACCCCATACTCACCTTTAACCACCTCAACCACCTTCACATTCACCTCATCCTTAATAAGCTCGATATATTCTTGTCCGAGCTCCCCAGATGGCAACGTAACCGTTGCAGACGCAAGCACCTGTCGAACATTCTTTCCCGCATTCGCCCGCGCTTCAAGCAACTTCGAAACGATCGAACGAACTTGACTCATCTGCGTCAAGTTCGTTACATCGATACGTATAAGATCGGCGACAGGATATGACTCGAGATGAACAGATTCCATCTCTCCGTCGAGACGCATGTACAAATCTTCTGCAAAAAATGGCGTGAACGGAGCGAGAAGTTTCGCAATCGTGAGAAGTGTTTCATGTAAAACAGAAAGGGCAGTATCTCGATCCGAATTCCCAGCGACTTTAGTCGCGTCAGACGCGGACGCCACTAAAGTGGCTTTGAATCTATCTCGACTACGGCGTAGCCACCACGTAGACAGATCGTCGATAAGCGCACCGATCAGACGAGCTGGTTCGGTGACTCGATATGCGTCCAGTCCTTCTGTAACATCTCGAATCGTCTGATGAAGGCGAGCAAGAATCCATTGATCGAGTGCTTTCAAAGGGACTTTAGTCCCGTCAGCATCAGACGCCACTAAAGTGGCTTTGAAATCACTCGCATACGTTTCCCAAAACGAACAGACGTTTCCGAGAATACCAAACACAGCACGCTGCATCTCAACAAGCGCTTTTTCATCGAACCGTTTGCTCTCTCCTGGTTGATTCACCGTGTACATGTACCATCGCACTGAGTCCGCACCGTATGCATCGATCATTTCCATTGGTTTCACGATGTTCCCGAGCGACTTCGACATTTTTTTGCCTTTGGCATCAAGTACATGGCCAAGACAGATTATGTTTTTGACTGGTCGCTCAAGTCCAAGCGCAACCGAAACCGCGAGGAGGGTATAAAACCATCCGCGTGTTTGGTCGATCGCTTCAGAAATATAATCCGCAGGATATTGTTCTGGATAATGCCCAGCCGCATACGGCATGGCACCTGAATCGAACCAGACGTCGCATACATCTTTCACGCGGCGAGAGGACCCACCGCACTTCTGACAGTTCAAAACGACTTGGTCGACATACGGACGATGCGGATCAAAGTCTGCACCAACTCCCAATTCTGCAAATGACCCGATGCATTGCTTATCTCCACACTCTTCGCAAATCCAGATCGGGAGTGGAGTCCCCCAATAGCGTTCGCGAGAAAACGCCCAGTCTTTTACCTCACGCAACCATTCACCAAAACGCCCTTGCTGAAGATGAGCAGGTTCCCAATTTATTTTCTCGTTCTCCTCAAGCAACTTGTCACGAAGTGAAGACATGCGAATGTACCAAGAATCCTTCGCATAATAAATCAGCTTTGATTTACAACGCCAACAGTGCGGATACGTGTGTTCGTACTTTTCTTTTTTGAACAATAATCCGCGATGCGCGAGATCTTTAATGATGTCGATTGCAACTTCCTCATCCGTCACAAGACGACCTGATAGAAAATCTGTGCCTTCCACAAACGTTCCGTTCAGCTTCACAAGATGGTGCTTTGGAAGTCCGATCTTAGTCCCAAGCTCAAAGTCATCCGCACCGTACATAACGGCGGTGTGCACAATTCCTGTTCCGTCGGTCGTTGTCACAAAATCAGCTGGCACGACGGTCCATGCCATTTTATAGGCGACGTCCCTTGACCCTGCTTCGCTCGCAATGACGGATTTAACAAATGGATACAATGGTTCGTATTTCATGCCAACGAGATCTGATCCATCACACTCCTCTACAATTTCTCCGTCAGGAACGATTTTTCCCGCAAGCTCTTTTGCCACCCAAAGATATTCCTCTCCACTCTTTACTTTTACATATCGAATTTTTTCTCCGACCGCGAGCGCCACATTGCTCGGCAACGTCCAAGGCGTCGTTGTCCATGCAATGAGATACTCATTCTTTTTTCCAACCACCCGAAACTTCGCTGTGACCGACAAATCTTTTACATCCTGATACCCTTGAGCCAACTCATGCGACGACAAACTCGTCCCACAACGCGGACAATGCGGAGTCACGCGATAATCTTGATACAACAATCCGCGATCCCAAATTTTCTTAATCACTCCCCAAAGTGCTTCGACATACTCCGGTTGATATGTCACATACGGCTTCTCTATATCTACCCAAAACCCAAGTCGACGCGTGAACTCGCGCCAATCTGTAAGATAGGTCCAAACACTTTCCTTACACTTCTCATTGAACGCCGCAATACCGAATTCTTCAATCTGTGCTTTTCCCGTAAATCCAAGTTGTTTTTCAACTTCAAGTTCCACAGGAAGCCCATGCGTGTCCCAACCCCCTTTTCTCTCTACATGAAATCCTTTCATGGTTTTGTATCGCGGAATCAAATCTTTGAACGCTCGAGCCTCTGCATGATGAATCCCCGGCTTCCCGTTCGCGGTCGGCGGACCTTCGTAAAACACAAAAGCCCCACGTGGCGCGTCCTTTTCTAAAGTTTTTTTGAAGATCTCATTTTTCTCCCAAAATGCGAGAACTTGCTTTTCACGTTCAGAAACGCTTAGACGTTCGTCGGGCATATTTGTAAGAAAGTTCGAAGATCGAAACTCGAGTTTCGAATTTTAATCTTCAAACTTCCAGTTAATGGCGGATATCAGCCGCCTGTAAAAGATTACGATGATGGGATCGTAGCAAGTGGACTACTTACTTGCAAGCCATTTCCCTAACTGCAGGAAATGATTGTGCGTCGCGAAGTACGCGTTCCACTCCGCCATCTCCTCATCGCTCATGGCCGAAAGGGCCTTTTTATTTTCTGCGTCGAGCATCGTTGGGACGTACAGCCTCCAGTAGTCGGACATCGTTTCACGCTTCACCGGATGGGGACTCAACGCAATGACGCCTTTTTCGATGAATGTAAACGACTTAAACTTCCCCGGGGCGTAAACATAGGCAAGTGACAAACGCCACTCGCAGCTTCGGTCCTTTGCGCCACGCATCGCCTTGAGCACACCGT
>CAYYFM010000017.1:0-6307 GCA_964471375.1 uncultured Gammaproteobacteria bacterium | reverse complement strand
TCGTATTTTTGGCTAACTTAAGCGTCAAATATTGACAAAATAGGCAGAATGTGATATCGTTCCGCCTCGTTCTTTTAACTTTGGTTTCGCATCCCGCGGAACCGAACGAGTTTTCTTGGAGGGAAATTTGGAAGAAAAACGCCTGTTGATGGAACGTTTGGCAGATTGGATGACCGCACAAGTGGCAGGTGGACTGCGAGCGATCACGGCGATCATTTGGCTCGTGTTTGGCACGATCGAGGCGCTCTGGATCGGATTTTGGAAGCTCATCGCGAGCATCAATCCTGTTGATCCGTTTCGGCTGAGGGTGAACGGCGAGACGTTGCTGTCTGGTCATGTCAAGATCGTGCTCGGACTGCTGTCGATTCTCGTCATTGCAGAGATCGCGTTCGAGCTATTCGCGTGGTCGTCGATGTGGGGCTACTCGCTCTCTGGCGTGCTTGCTCTCACCATTAGTTCGGCATTCACCTACCTCACCTTTTACATCACGGTCGCCATCCTCACGATGGACGATTCGAATAAGGAGAAGGTGCGTGAAGTCATTCGCGCTCGGTTTGGGATGCTCATGCTCATCGCAATGGTGACGGCGATTCCGGCTGAACTCCGGTTTTTCCACTCCGAGATCGAGAAGCACATCGTGGCAAAGGAAACGGCGTCCGTAGACGTGATTCGCGAAAAGGCGAAGACGTTCGAGATTGCGAAGGCTGACAAGCGGACCGTGACGTCGGAAACATCGCTTTCAGGCGGTGATGACGATGTCGTGGCACGTCGTGCGACAGAGCGCAAGGATCTCGTTGCGTCGCAGAAAAGCGATCGTGTCGAAATCACGAAGCGTCTCGATGCTAAGTCCGATGACCTTGCACGAGAAATCGGGGCAGGGAGTCGATCGGGTCGGCGGGGCGATGGCTCGGTTGCCGCGGCACTGCGTCGACAGGAACGCGAGATTCGCGAAGAGCTCAAAGCGTTCGACGCGCTGGCTCGCACGCAGTTGACCGAGTTCGATGCGACGACAGAACAGATGCGAACCGGAGCGGTTTCAACCGCGACTGAGGAACGCACTCGGCTTGCGACCGATCTCGATGATACGCTTTTGCACATCGAGGCGATGACGCCAAGTGAGCTCGCCGCAAATTACGGCGGGGACTGGCAACAGTCGCGTGGATTCATGGACGAACTCCATGCGTATCTCACGATTTTGCGCGAGCCTGATCTCGACGAGAACGGGAAGGTCATCGACCAGTGGTTCACGAACAACCAGAAGATTTCGGCGATTGTTGCGCTCATGATGGTGTTGTTCGGACTTGGAATCGTGTTCGTGAAAAGCTATCTCATCTCGAAGCCAACCCAGCGTTACTTCTCGCAACGCGCACAGGCGCTCGCGGGGAATGTCGCGGCGATCGAAATGATCCGCGGTGAAGCAAAGGAAGGGGACAAGGATGCGATTCGCGTTTTGCGCGTGCTCGCTCCGACCAATGCGGTCGTGGCGCAAGAACTGCGTCAACTCGGATACGCTGTTGACGGCGATGTCGTTCTTTCCGAAGAAGTAACGGAATTGTACCGTGAGCTTTGGGAAGCACAGTCGACACTCAACGACGCGCTCGCTCAGTTCCGGTCTGATTTCCGGAAGATGTGTCAGTATCGAACAAATGGTTCGACAGGACATGCACAGACACGGCATGAACTCATTGCGCATGCGCGTGAGACATGGACAGCAGATGTCCAACCGAGGATCACGAATCTCTCGGCCGCGGAGTGGAAGTTCCGTGAAGCAGGCGTGAAGCTCGCCGGTTGGCCCCGAGATTTCCTCGAGACCGATCCCAGAGTCGAACGCACGCGTCTGTGGGAACTCTCGGACACCGAACTCTTCGAAAAGTTCGGCTGGTCAACTTCCGACTACGAATCATTCCGCACCGCCCCAAGAGCCTGATTACTCTGCCGTCCTGTTACAAGGACGGCCTTTTTGTTACAATGAGCAGCATATGTTCCTCTCCCTCATTTCTTCCTCCCCCATGCTCGCACTTGTCTGGATCGCCGCGATCCTCGTCTCGTTGACGATTCATGAATTCTCGCACGCTCTTGTTTCCAAACTTCGCGGTGACGCGACCGCTGAACGTGAAGGTCGTCTTACTCTTAATCCACTTTCTCACCTCGATATCATGGGGTTCATCCCAATGCTTTTGTTCGGGTTCGGCTGGGCAAAGCCAGTTCCATACAATCCATATAATTTAAAAAACCCAAAATGGGATTCTGTTCTCATTGCACTTGCTGGTCCATTTTCAAACCTCATTGTCGCGACCGTTTCCGCGCTCATCATTCGCTATCTCGTCGGAAATCAAATCATCACGAACCTCAATCTTCTCGTTGTTTTTTTATTTCTCCTCATCATTCTCAACCTCTTTCTCGCATTTTTCAACGTCATCCCGATCCACCCCCTCGACGGTTCCAAACTCTTTTTCGCCATTTTTGACGCCCCACGCTACGCCGCCATGCGCCAGTTCGTCGCTGTCCGAGGCCCACAAATCCTCTTTTTCGCCATCATCCTTTCCCTCATTTCAAATTTCGACATTTTCTTCTTCATCTCTGGTCCTGCCTTCGCCACCTGCGACGCCCTCCTCGGCGACTCCTGCGCCGGCTTCTTCAACGCGATTTTTAGTTTTTAACAATACTCAGAAATATATTCCCTGAGCGAAGCGGAGCGTAGTCGAATTTTTGGGGTACAGATCAACTCGGTCGTTTTTTTGTTCTCTGTTCTAGCATGTTATACTGTTCATATGAAATTCATCCGCTCAAAAAAGCTATTGTTTGCTAATAATAAAGGTGGGGTTGGGAAAACGACCCTTGCTTTTAATTGTGCCATGTCATTTGCGAAACAGGGGTACAAAACAGTACTCGTCGATCTTGATCCTCAATGTAACCTTTCGCGTCTTACGATCGGTGATGAGCAGTATGCAGGCACATTATTTTCTTCTCTAGATAAAGACGTCTATCATGTTTTGAAAGGTGTTGTTGAAGGCGGGGGTGATATTGATTTTTCTGTACCATTCATTCCCGTTAGTCGAAGTGGAGGGAATCTTTTTCTTTTGAAGGGAAGTGTCAATCTTTCTCTATTTGAAAATCTACTCGTTTCTGCATACGGACAAGCTGCTTCAGGTCAACGATTAGGATATTTTCAGACGAGTGCCATTGATCGATTTTTGCGTGAGAAAGGTTTGCAAGAAGAAATAGATATTTTTGTGATTGACACGTCTCCAAGTTTGTCACTGTTGAACCAAATTATTTTTCTGGGATCTGATTATTTCGTTGTTCCCATGATGCCTGATGCATTTAGTGTGCAGGGAATTGAAAATCTTGGTACGATGTTTGAACGCTGGAAACAAAATTGGAAAGTGACAGGCAAGGCGCTGTCAGGTGATACGGAGAATAAATTCGTCTTATCAGGCGATGGATTGTTTATTGGATATATTGTGAATTCTTATAATGTATATGGGAAGCAACCCATTAAAGACCATCGGCGCTGGATGGAAGAATTGCCAAAAAAGGTTAAGATGTATCTTTCTGAAAAGCATTGCCGAAATGGTTTGGTAGAAAAGAGTTGGAGAGATCCATTATGCATTATTCAAGACTACGGAAGAATTCCTGCAAAATGTCAGGAACTCGGCGTCGCAATTTTTGACCTCGATCCTGAGCTTATCGATGAGGCTCACATTGGAACAAAGGAAAATATCGAAAAATCCAAAGAAGAATTTGCAGAACTTTCGGAAAAAATTTTGCAGACATTAAGTGAATATTAGACAGACTGCAACGATTTAGGCAGATTACGATATACTTGTCAGGAAGGCCGACATGTTCAAAATTTAGTGAATTCTTATGGAAGAGGAGGTGTTGCTCATCGAAAAAGCAAAGACCGATCCTGATGCTTTTGGGCAGTTATATGACCGCTATTATCAGCCTGTTTTTGGCTTTCTTGTTTCTCGTACTCACAATATCGACGTGGCAAAGGATTTGTGTTCGGAAACGTTTTTTCAGGCGCTAAAAAACATTCCGCGGTATGTGTCACGAGGGAAACCGTTTAAGGCTTGGTTGTTTGCGATCGCGGTCGCGCAGATAGGCAACTTTTATCGGAGTCGCAAAAAATGGTTGTCGGTTGCGCTCGATGAGGCGCCTGAACTCGTCGCGGTCGAAGATTATCAGGCGGACATTGCCATGATGGCCGATGAGCAGAGCGAGGATATTCGGCAACAAATCGAACAGCTACGCGTGCTCATGAAACAGCTGAATCACAAACAACAAAATATTCTCACGATGCGATTTTTCTCAAAACTTTCCATTCCCGAAATTTCAAGTGCCATGAGTATGAAAGAGGGGACGGTTAAATCTCACATTCATCGCGCGCTTAAAAAACTCCATGTTCTCATGACCACTCCGTCCGAAAAAGAATCTTATGAACTCGATCCCGCAAAACAATCTCGAACAGCTTTTGGAACAAGCAATTTGCTCTCAAGTTCCTGATGCTTGTGATCATCGCTACGCATTACGTCGCGCGCTTTTGAACAGTTCCGCCTTCGAAAAAAATCGTTTTCGTATTGTTTGGACACGACTGTTTATGTACACAACAAGTTTTGTGGCAGGAGGAGCGATGGTTGCGGTCATGGTTGTGGGAGTGCTTACGATTGAGCTTCGCGAAGGAAGAGGATCGACAACGGTTGTTGCGGATATTCAACTTCCCGTGCAGGCTGTTTTTGAGGAAGAACCGGTCAGTATCACCGATGCTTTTATTGCTGAATCCACATCATCAAAAGTAGAGTTTGCTTCATTCTCTGACCGTCCAGAAGTCCAACATATTCTTCAATTCGCTCGCCCTGCAACGTTTGCCACCGCTACACGATAAGTATTTGGAGAACTTCGTATTTCTATCTTCGATCTTTACGATTAACGACGTCTAAAAATATCTCCCGCCGATAAGGCCCGTCAGACGGGCTAGGTTGGGAGATTTTTTTGCGGATTTTAAAAGTTTGAAACACAAACTCCACGAAACGTCCTGATTTGGTCCTATTATAATCGGGTGTTCCTAACCTTTTAGGCCCGCCTTGGTTGATCGAGTTTCCAGAATCTTCCTCCTTGTCCGGAAACACATATCACATTCGGCTTCACCGCAGAGCTCTCGCACATTCGCCAAGGCGGACGTGTCTCTAAGCTCAAGGACCAAATTTAGCCCAAATCAGTTCGCTCGTGGAGCACTTTTAGTATAACATGGGGGACATGATTCGAAAAATAGTCATGTCAATAGGTGGAGTCTTCTTGATCGGACTGATTGCATTTTTGTCCTGTCAGATTATTGTTTGGTATGCAGGGAATGGGCGCATTCATACGATTGAATCTGCTCCCGTGATGACAATCGCGATTGTTCCTGGGGCGAGTGTGCTTCGCAACGGAACTCCATCGGATATTTTAGCCGATCGTTTGAAAAACGCTGCACGACTGTATGTGGATAAAAAAGTCGAGACGATTTTGTTGTCAGGAGATAATGGGCAAGCAGGATATGACGAAGTGAACGTCATGCGAAAATATATTCTCGCGCTTGGTGTCGCACCAGAAGATATTTTTCTTGATCATGCAGGATTCGATACATACGATACGCTCTATCGAGCACATCAAATTTTTGGAATCAACGAGGCGATCATCGTCTCACAGTCGTATCATTTGCCGCGCGCCCTCTATCTTGCCGACGCGATTGGGATTGAAGCGATCGGGATTTCATCTGATTTACAACCATACATCAAACAATCTGCGTTCATCTGGCGTGAAAGGTTTGCAAATGTGAAAGCTGTGTTTGACGCAATGACCGACTCGCGTCCAGAATATCTCGGAGAGCAGATTGATATTCTAGGAGACGGTCGTGTGACATGGGATGAAGAGTGAAAAGACTTGACGCCACTAAAGTGGCTATGAAATGTCTCTTAAAGACTTTTCCGCCAAAGGCGGATCCGCCTCTGGCGGAAGTCCCGTTTGGGTGCGAACGATTGACAAATACCCACTTTTCATTTATTATTAGCCCATTATGTTTATCACTGTCATCACCGATTGCCGAGATGGCAACGCTCAATCTCGTCAGGAAACGCGATATGCTGAGCTTTTTCCTGATACACACGTGTCGTTTGTTGGGGTATCTTCCGACATCGAAGCCGCGGGGAATCTTATCGATGTACTCGATGCGGCAGGGGACTCTGAGGGAGTTATTGCGGTGAACGTCGCTCCTCGCCATGGCCGCGCAAAAGAAAAATGGCCGAATGGAACTCCGTTTGGATAT
>CAYYFM010000016.1:0-16910 GCA_964471375.1 uncultured Gammaproteobacteria bacterium | reverse complement strand
GGTGTCATGGGTCTCGCGATGGCATTTTCCATCGCTTCGATCGTCCATGTGGTTCTGCTCTGGTTTCCCCTTCGTCAACGCATCGGATCTCTCGACGAGCTACGGATTCTTAAAACGATCTACATCACGATATCTGCTGGTCTCGGTTGCGCCGTCGTTACACAATTTTTGAAACCGATCATCGTTTCTGTTATTCCTCTGGATACATTTCTTGGGGTGCTGACACAAGGACTAATTGCAGGGGGAGCAGGGCTTATGGTTTACACACTCATCTGTCGTATTTTCCGCTCTGAGGAATTGCAGGAAATTCTCGCAGGAGCAAAGCGTCGTGTCTTGAAATCATCGTCGCCTAAAGAGACCATGACATCAGAAAGTATTTAATGTATACTTATTTCTATATGGGATTAAAACGTGAAGGACAATCTATTCGTGAGGTGAAACCGCTTAAGGAGCTCTCGGCTCCAGAACAGGCACAAATCCATGAGCTCGATAAAAATGCCGATTTGATTGCGCAGAAACGCAGTCGTATGGCAGAACTATTGCGGTCTGTTCGTGATTTTTTTCCTCGCAAAACGATCGTCATCGACGGGGAGGAAAAAACAATCATCAACCATCTTTCCATGCACGAGCTGTCAAAACTTTCAACCGAAGAAGCGATAATGAAACTTGACCTCACGAAGCTGGATGAAGACGGGTGCGACACAAAATATATCCAACTCGACGAACTCCTCGAACTTCAACGTGATCTCGAACAATCAGGTGGATTAACGCCGTCACCCGATGCACAACCTAAGGACACCGAAGTCTATAATTTTTATCGAGCGCGATTTGGGGATCTTTCCTTTGCGGCAAAAAAAATACAAGGGCTTCAAGACCAACTTGCCACTCTTCAGGCAAAGTACGATCGAGCGACCACCGCTCGGCGCGCTCCGGGAGAAAAATTTGATTCACAAACTCACGCGCGGAGATTAAAAAAAATTCGTGAGGATTATACAACGATCGAAAAAGAATTTTCCGATTACATTACCGAAAGTCCAGAATCCTATCTCGCCATGAACATGCTCTATCTTTCAGAGCTCAGGCAACATTTTGATGGCAACGGACGTATTGTCGAAACCCCGTATGTTAAGCAAATAAAAGCACGTGTTCGCGGCATTATCGGACAAGGTCGCGCGGTGTTTGTGCATGGAGAGCTTGGAGCTGGAAAAACAGAATTTGCAAAAGATCTCGCGCGAGATATTTGGCTAGAAAAAAATCCTGCTCCTGTATTACCTCCAGAATTTTCAACCGAAGAAGATTTGGATGTCCGCAGACAGATGCGAAAGGATTGGGGACTAAAACTCGATGCATGGAAAGCATTACGCGATGAGGATTGGAACGGTCCGATTATTTATGGTCGAAAAGGAATCGAGTCGGATGAAATCATGGGATCTCGTAAAATTCAACGTGCCGAAACCTTTTCTCCTCAAGAGCAAGTGCAACGAATTGATGCTGGGTGGAAGGCGACGCACGATGAGATTTTAGAGAATGACCCAGCAAGAAAAGACATCGACTCTCTTCGTGATGTCTACGAAAAAGCAATGCTCGAGTCGTTTCGTGCACCGGTAGAAACGGCAAATGTCCTTGGCCCACTTATGAAAGCAATGAAGGATGGGCGTGTTCTTATCATTGATGAGTTGAATGCCATTCCACATCATGTGCTTATTGCCATGAACGATATGTTGCTTCGACGTCCTGGCGAAACCGTTTCCCCCCCTATCCCAGGTGAACTACCGTTTCCGGTTGCGGAAGGATTCGCGGTGATCGCAACAGGAAATTTTAAGCCGGAGGACGGGAAAATTTACGTTGGACGTCAACAGCTGGACGCCGCATTCCTTTCGCGTTTCGGTATCGTTAATTATGATTATCTCCCAATGCCTACCGATGCTCCACCCGATCGAGCCGATGTTGAACGACTGCGTGAATATCGGCACAAATCAGAACAATCCATGATGTTTGCTTTGCGGTTGCTAAACACCGATCTCACCATGAACGTTCCAGAATCTGCGTTTGGTCCGCATGGTCATATTGAGCGTCTTGCGCGTGTTGCTCGACAGCTTCAGGATATTTTTTCAGCTCCAGAAGGGACAAAATTTTATCGAGATGTTGGAGGGACACGCACAGACATGAAAACAACGCTCAAGGAAAATGTTCTTTCGATTCGACATGTCATCCCGATTATAGAGTCATGGCGTAACGAAGGCTTTTCACACGATTTTAATGAATACCTGTTTCTGAACTACGTTGCAAATTCTACGGCACGTCCAACGGAAATGCTGCTGATTTATGCTGAGTTGCAGGTACAAGGAGGTTTTTTCCCAACAACGAAAGGCTGGCCAGATGCGACCGATCCGAATGCATCAAAGAAAATTCTGAATTTTGCTATTAACGACAGGTTATTCCCAATGAATCCAAAAACAAAGAAACGCACTCTTGCAGCACCTGACGCATCAACAGGTCCACTTAAACAGTTTTCTTTCAACGAGGTCGTCGACTGGCTCATGGGCCCCGTTCCAGAACGTACGTCTGTTTCAAAACAGTTTATTGACCGCGCCAGTCGGTTTGCTGCCGCTCGAACAGAGCGAGATAAGAAAGTAGAACGCGCGGAACGATTAACACAAATAGGCGGTATAAAACATCTCTTTCAGAATACCGATGTTTCTGAACACATGGATGGAAAATTTACACAATAAGGTGTATGCCTGAACGATTTCATCCGGACAGCAGATTCACTCGGGGTGCTGATGATTCAGATAAGGAATCAGCTCCTGTTTCTGATCGGAAAAAACCAGAGTACGATTTACCTGATGAAGTTGTTGAAGCACGACGTGATGATGCTAAACGTTTTATCAAGCATAATCAGATGCTGTTTGCAGGAATCGCTGGCGATAGCTCGCTCAGTTTTGAGCTTGGAGATTGGTTCATGATCGACCTCAAAAAGGGAGTGGTGTCTCTAAGCGAGGAAACATTTATCACGGGACAAGAAAAGGGATGGAGTCGTGAACAAATTTTTTGGGCGGTGTGTCATGAGCTATCGCATTTTCGTGACTTACGGGAAAATCCAAAAAAAATGTACGAGAATTTTCAATATCTATGGGATCGTTCCGCAGAACTCGCTCCACAGGTTTTAGACATTTTGCGCGTAAAAATGGGCGGAACACTCCCAGAATATCTCACCGCACCCGTTCCATTTGATGACAAAGGCAAAACAGTCCCATGGATTGAGACCTTTCTGTATAAACAATTGCACGGATTATACAACGGTCTCGATGACATGTACGTGAATGTAAAACTTCCCGAAAGAACGCCGATTTTTCGTGCAGATTCATCGCATGGACCAGAGGTAAAACGTCTGTATCGAGATATTTTGTTTCCGACTGATCTAAACCAAAAAGGACAATTACCGAATGATATGCAAGCGGCGGATTATTCCGCATCCTCGAAATCTTCCCAGCTCGTGAATTTCGTTTTGAGACGCCGGATGGTTCCAGATCAGGACGTTCTTGTTTCACAGGAAGTTCGTGATGTCCTTGATGGATATCCAAACGAGGCGTTTAAGGAAGTTGGGATGACGCTCAACGACATTATAGACAGCGTCACAGATTCTGGTTCACGCGATGCGATCGATCCGGGTTGGCGATACGAGCATATCCGCTCTGAAATCGAACCGGTCTGGTTGGCATTTTTTCTGAAGGATATTGAAGTGAGAGATGCTCCAAAACCTAAACCAAAAAAAGGGGAGGGAAAAGGCAAGGGTACGGGCGAACCAGCTGAGCCAAAAGATCCTCAAGAACCAACAAACCCAGAGGCAAACGGATGGCCAGAACCGGATGATGGCAATCCCGAGCCAATCGACATACATGTCACCAAAGATTTTATCGATCAGCAGAAAAAAAAAGCGGATGATGAACGTAAAGAGGAGGCGCGAAAAAGGGCGTTTGATCGCATGTCACCTGACGAAAAACGTCACGCCGCCAAAAAATTGCGTGATGCGAAATTGTGTGAACAATACGATATCGATCCAACATGGGCCGAGGCGTACCGAATGCTTGAGAAATCCATAGAGCCGTATCGGCGTGATTTGGAAGGAGTGTTTGAAGGATTCATGAAGGCGATTGAGGCGCGCATGACAACCTTTATGTTGCAAGGTTTTCGATCGGGGAAGCTCGATGTCAACGCGTTTGTACGAAAGTATGGAGTAGAACTTGCCGCCGAGGAGTATGATCAGATTCCATGGGACAGCTTAGACGTGTATATTCAAAAAGAGTTAGAAAGTCGCTTTGAGATTAAGCCAAATGAGATTTCCGTCCGGTTGGTGATTGATGGATCGGGGTCTATGTATGATGGTGTTCGTATCGAGGCCGCTAAACAGCTTGCCGTGCTATTTTTGGAAGGGTTTTCCTCGTTTGAAATGGAGATGAACCGAAAATTCCGAATGCGCAATCCACTAAAAGTAAATACAGAGGTGTGGATATTTGGCAGCCCTGGTCAGGCACAAATTATTAAGCCGTTTGAGGATGAGATGAGTGAAGATGAACGAGCGAGGCGGTTTCGGATGATTGGCGAGCTGTCGAAATCAAGAGGTGGAACGTGCGAGGCGGAACCACTTTGGATGATTGAACAAACTCTGAGTGCCGAACGCGAAGCAAAATTGCGTGCGGGAAAATCGATCGAATTTCTGTTTGCCGTCACAGACGGTGGATCGTTCGGACCAAGTCATGAAGGATTAAAATCTGTTCAACATCTCCCAGCAACGGAAGAAGTAGAGGTTGAAGGTAAAAAATTTTCTGTCTTCACACAAGCAATGCAAGATGCAAGAAATGCTCTTGAGGCACTCAGACGAAAAGGGGCGCATTTGGAAGCCGGAGAGCAATTTGATGGTATCATTGCGCGTGGATTTCAAATTGGAGAACGCAAAACTGAGGAGCGATTGCGAGAAATTTATCAACAGATTCCCAAAGGAACAGATGAGAAACCAAAGCCAACATTTGAAGAATGGAAGTCGGAAGGCGTTGGTGGTTTTCTTGCCGATTGGGAGGCGTATCAGTTTCAAAAAGTCTGGGGCGAACATGGGGCGAATGTTCCACACGCGAAAGATCTCGCACCTGCCGCCGGCAGAATGCTCGCAGAAGAAATTGATAAACTTCAGGTGAAAATCAAATTCTACGAAGTCGATAGCGACGAAGCAGAAGATGTTCCATGATCTCTCGTGAACACAACCCACAAGCACATCTCCCTCGGGAACAACTATCTCAAGAAGTTTTGTCGTACGTCGATAATCTCAAGCGACAGATTTTTGAAATTTGTGAACGGTATAATTTGCACACACAAGCCGACCTCGATGCGCTTGTGAACAGAGAGGATGTTGATCTCGCGACGATCAAGAAGTTGCGTCGGCTAGGGGAAAAACTAAAATTTGCTGTTGAAAAAAATGAAATTGAGCCAGTTGGTGCTGAGGAGATTGTGCAAAGCGCAAAAGAAGCGCTTGGGGCGTTTCAGATTTTGTCTGAAATGATGAAACTGATTGAAACATCTGTGGACATGAATAATGTGAATGGATCGCAAGATGCGTTTGATTCCGCTTATAAGGTTGTTGAGGAACTCGCGTATTCTGGTGAGGGTGATCTCGCACTCGCGTGTCTTACAAAATTTGTACAATTAAATAAGCATTCAAGAATTGTTCCAACAGATCATGCCTGGTATAGAGCCGCCATTGCTTGTGCGCGAGCTCGTAGGAGAAAGAATGCTGAACAGCCTGTTACCCCTCTTTTATCAAATGCACTGATAAAATTTCTCCCAGTAAATGATTTTTTTAGGATAGAAATCGCACGTAACATAATCGATTACTACTTAGAATGCGGTGACAATAAAAATGCAAGGCTTGCGACAAAAGTAATAGATGATGCACGGATAAAAAAACTTGAACAAGCTCGCATACGTGGCGGTTGGGGTCTCGTTGTTCGGTCTGCATTAACATCATTAAAAAAAGATCCTGCTTCACGAGAAGATGCGACATACCTTGTTCATGCCTATGCAAAGCTTGGAAAATGGAATGAGGCAAAACAGATGATACAAGATTTTGAATGGGACGACGACGTTGGTGTTGCAAAAAAATATTTGGTTGAAGAATATATTCATCGCAAAATGATTGATGATGCGCTTGGGATGTTCAATAAAGAAGAGGAAGCGGATCCAGATGCGGTGACGACTGTTCTTGAATATCTCGTTCAAAATAAGGATTTTGTTCGAGCGGAATTATTTTTCAAGAATCAGGGAAGGTGCTGGGATATTCGTACGCAGATCGCGTATTATCGTGTTGTTGTGTTCGCCTGTGCCGAGCAGGGACTGGAAGTGCCTGTTTGGATATCAAATCTGTTTGAGCAATATAAAATGGAAATGCAGTGGGAGCTAGATCTATCAGATGATCCACTCCCATGGCATGAGGCAGCAGAAACACTCGTTGGAATCCCTACAGGAATTGCGATCAGAAAATTTCAAAGAGCAAGACGACTTTTTCAAACGGACGCGGTCAAACAACAGTTACCCGCACTTGTAAAGCAATTTCAAAACACTCCAGAAATATTGACAGGAATCGGATTGCTCTCAAAGGGTCTCGTTGCAGATCTTTTAGCAAAAGGTGGTAAATCCACCGCGCGAGAACTCATGTCTGCCATCGCAACAGTCCTCGCAAACTCCTCTCAACTTTTGACTGAACAGCTGTTTAAAAAAGAAGAATCCTGATATGAGAGAGGCACATTCTTTCATGACAAAAGACCTGTTGTCGTCAGAAACGATGACCTATATTAATAATCTCAAGCGACAGATTTTTGAAATTTGTGAACGGTACAATCTGCATACACAAGCCGACCTCGATGCGCTTGTGAACAGAGAGGATGTTGATCTCGCGACGATCAAGAAGTTGCGTCGGCTGGTTGAACAACTGAAGCTTGCGACTGAAACGAATGAGACACCAGAGATTGATAAAATCATAGAAAAAATTCGACGTATCGCACCAGAATATCAGGCGTTTGTTGAAGTGACAATTCACGCTTTAGAAAATGAGCACACTCCTTGGTATGAAAATCTTGGACGCATTCGTGCAATCGCAAAGGCTGGGGAACCGAAAATGGCTTGGGGAATGTACCAAGAATTGCATAAAGGTGTCCCAGATGAGCTCTTTGCCAGTCCGGAACATGACCTACCAACGCTTATTGCGATTTTTCATGCGAGCGCAGAAGGAAATATCGAAACGATCAGTCATCGCGAACTTCTTAGAAAATTGAACGTTTGGAAATTAACGGAGGACAAAGACACATCGCTTTATGACCAGTCATTCTTTGATTTTTTTCTTGCAGCCGCCGGCGCGCACAGGGAAGAAGATCGGGCTCTTCAGGTTATTTATCCACATTTATCGAAACGATCTCAAATGCATGCATTATTCTGGGGGACTGGACGGAGAAATTTTCAGGATCCATTTGTTCTAGAACGAAGGAATTTTGAATCTAAACTTGACCGAGAACCTCCAGAAATCCATATCGAATTTTATTCGCGTTGGTTTGCACAAAATCATTATCAAGACCCTGAAGATCTTGACTGTATAAAATTCATTGAGGAAACGTATGAAGAAAGCAGACTTTTATTTGACCCAGCAGAGGTCATTCTTGCAACGGCTGCTGCCTACGCCCGTATGGGGTTCGTTGATAAGGCATTTGAAGTCATTAAAAAGGAATGTTTAAATCCACTCTCTGGGAGCGAGACATACGTAACGCTTGCCGCAGCGTTTCTTGAAGGACCACATGTCGATGTTGCAAATGCAAAACGCGCGTTAAATGAGTGTACAGAAGCAAACTGGAGAAATGCAGATGGAGATGCGGTTCTTGAAATAGTTCCTCAACTCATCTTGGCGCAGGAAGGCGATTTTGCAAAACAATTTGTTCAAAATTATTGCACGAGAGTTAAGAACCAGTCTGTTCGACTGCTTTTGCAAACGGTCAATATTTTTACAGATGCTGGACTTGATGCAAAGTGGGCAGTTGATTTACTCGTCCTTTTTGGAACACTTCCAACGGTCGCAACTCAGACGGCTATTACCTTCTCATTAAGGGAAGCACAAACAGCTCAACATTTCCGCGCGTTTAAACGGGATGTTGGGTTGGTACGAAAACTAGAATCATCTAAACTGAACGAGCTGATCCAACAGAATCAATCCGATCAAGAAATTCTTGGAGGCATGGCACTTTCTGCAACCTCCTCTGAGCTCGTCAATATTGTAAACCACAAACGTTTCAATGACCCTGACGCTGGTCAAGCTCTCATGGAACGGCGGTTTGATTTAGAACAGACATTTGGAAAGGGACCACTCGACTCTCTTGTCTACGGACAACCGTTTGAGTAGACTATAGGGACCTCTGCAGATGTCCCTATGTTTACTATGACCACTTCAGACATTCGAAAAAAGTATCTTGAATTTTTTGCGGCACGTGGGCACAAGATCGTGTCGTCTGCATCACTCGTTCCAGACAATGATCCAACGACGTTGTTTACGGGGTCTGGAATGCAACCGATGGTGCCGTATTTGCTTGGCGAAATGCATCCGGATGGCACGCGAATTGTGGATTCGCAAAAGTGTTTTCGTTCGCAGGATATTGAGGAAGTTGGCGATAATCGTCACACGACATTTTTTGAAATGCTTGGAAATTGGTCGCTTGGGGATTATTTCAAGAAGGAACAGGTGAGTTGGATGTTTGAGTTTTTGACGAAGGAGATCGGACTTGATCCCTCTTTGCTGTATGTAACCGTCTTTCGAGGAAATGATCAGGTTGCGCGTGACGAGGAAACGGTTGGATATTGGAAGGACGCATTTGCATCGGTTGGTGTTGAGGCTCCTGTCGCGGATTTTTCAGAACGTGACGGATTGCAAGGAGGACGCATTTTCTATTACGGCGAGAAGAAAAACTGGTGGTCGCGGTCAGGGATTCCTTCAAATATGCCGGTAGGAGAACCAGGCGGACCGGATACGGAGATGTTTTGGGATTTCGGCGCAGACAAAAATCTGCATGAGAAATCTGTCTTTGCGTCCGAGCCATGCCATGTCAACTGCGACTGCGGACGATTTGCTGAGATCGGCAACAACGTTTTCATGCAATACCGGAAGATGGAAACAGGATTTGAATTGCTTCCGAAACAAAACGTAGACTTCGGTGGAGGACTCGAACGCATGGCTGCGGCTGTAAACGACGACCCAGACATGTTTACCATCGACCTTTTCAACGGAGCGCGTGATATCATCGAAAAAATTTCAAATAAGTCCTATTCGTCCGATCTGGTCAATAACCCGTCAACGTATTCCTTCCGTGTTATCCTAGATCACCTACGAGCGGCGACATTCCTCATCGCCGACGGCGTTCTCCCTTCCAACAAAGACCAGGGCTACTACGTCCGCCGCCTTATTCGTCGTGCCGTTCGGTTTGGAAACAAGATTGGAGCAAAAGACGCATTTTGTGGACTCGTCGCTTCGGCGTATGTTGAAACATACAAAGATGCGTATCCAGATCTTGTCGCAAAGCAAGAGCTGATTATTTCAGAACTGACAAAAGAGGAGGCGAAATTTAAAACATCGCTTGAAAAAGGACTGCGTGAGTTCGAAAAACTGTTTTCAAAATCTGGTGCTGTGTCTGGAGTTGATGCATTTAATCTATACCAGTCGTATGGATTTCCTTGGGAGCTGACCGAGGAACTCGCTCGGGAAAAAGGTCAGGTTATTGATCGAACCGTTTTTCAATCCGAATTTAAAAAGCATCAAGATCTTTCACGTGCAGGATCGGAACAGAAATTTACTGGTGGACTCGCGGATCATTCCACAGAAGTTGTCCAGCTTCACACCGCGACACACATGTTGCATCAAGCTTTGCGGACTGTTCTTGGAACGCACGTATTTCAACGAGGTTCAAACATTACCGCAGAGCGTTTACGTTTTGATTTTTCACATCCAGATAAGATGACACCAGAACAAATTCAAAAAGTCGAGGAGATTGTCAATAAAAATATTACGCGGGCGCTTCCGGTTCATTTCGAAATTCTTGATCTTGAGACAGCGAAATCTCGTGGTGCGATTGGCGTGTTTGAAGATAAATACGCAGAGCTTGGAGGCAAGATCAAGGTTTACTTTATTGGAGACGAGGCAACGGGGGAGTATTACTCAAAAGAGGTTTGTGGTGGTCCGCATCTGGAAAACACTGGGGAATTACAGCAATTCCATATTGTCAAGGAAGAGCCTGTTGCAGCCGGAATTCGGCGAATTAAAGCGGTTGTTGGTGTTAGAACTGCATAGTCTTGACATGTGTTCCACAAAAACGTACAATACCGCCGCCTTCATCTATCCACACCCCCTTGCGTTTTTTCGCTCAACTGATAGAATTCTGACGAATTATGAGTGATCAAGGGTCAAAGGATTTTATTGAAATGAAAGGCACGGTTGAAGAGCTTCTTCCGTCTGCTCAATTCAAAATCCGAACTGAAAACGATCAGTACATTATTGGTCATCTTTCTGGAAAAATGCGTATGAACCGCATTCGTATTCTTCCAGGAGATTCCGTCAAGCTCGAAATGAGCCCATACGATTTAACCAAGGGACGTATCGTGTATCGGTTTTAACCAGTCGAAAAAACGTCATCGGACGAAAGCCCGATGACTTATTGATTCCTTATGAAAGTTCGAGCGTCTGTAAAAAAGATCTGTCGTGATTGCAAAGTCATTCGTCGCGAAGGTCGTGTACGTTGCATCTGCAAAAATCCACGACACAAACAACGACAGGGATAGTAATCGTTATTTCGAGTTTCAATCTTCAATCTTCAATCTTCGAACTTAGTCAATTATGGCTAGAATTGCTGGAGTTACACTTCCAAACAACAAACGCGTCGTCATTGGTCTCACCTATATTTTTGGTGTGGGCGATACGATCGCTAAAAAAACACTCAAACAGGTTGGAGTGAGTGAAGATATTCGCGTGAAGGATCTCACCGAGGAACAGGTCGGCCTTATCCGCGATTTGCTCGAAAAAACCCATCGTCTCGAAGGAGACTTGCGACGTGATGTCCTTTCAAACATCAAGCGCATGAAAGATATTGCCTGCTACCGCGGTTTGCGTCACATGAAAAAACTCCCTGTGCGCGGGCAACGAACAAAAACCAATTCTCGCACGGTACGTGGCAACGTTCGCCGCACCATGGGATCCGGACGACGTGCACTCACAAAGACATAATCTATGGCAACAGTAAAAGTTACAAACAAAGCAAAAAAAGTGAAGGCTATTCGCCAGGTTTCACAAGGCTGTGCCTTCATTCAGGCAACGTATAACAATACGATTGTCACCGTCACAGACTTAAACGGCAATACGCTTGCTTGGTCTAGTGCAGGTGCCTGTGGGTTCCGTGGTCCTAAAAAAGCCACCCCATACGCCGCAAGCATGATCATCAAAACCATTGCAGATAAGGTGAAGGAAACTGGCTTAAAAGAAGTGGCTGTTTATGTCACCGGTGTCGGTTCTGGCCGCGATTCTGCTGTTCGTGCTCTCAATGCCAATGGATTTACAGTAACAGGAATAAAGGACATGACTCCTCTTCCACATAATGGTTGCCGACCATCACGCGCACGTCGCGTATAACAGTTATGGGTAAAACACTCAAAACAACTTGTAAAATGTGTCGACGCGAAGGCGTATCGCTTTGTGGAAAAGAAAAGTGCGCTCTCAAGCGTCGTGCCTTTCCACCAGGTGTTCATGGACCAGCACAAGCCATGAAAAAACCACGCTTGTCGTCGTATGGTTTGCAATTGCGTGAAAAGCAAAAGGCAAAGCGTTTGTACAACATCATGGAACGTCAGTTTAGCCGATATTTTGAGACCGCTTCCCAAAAGAAAGGGAATACCGCTGATTTCTTGATCCAAGTCCTTGAACGACGCCTTGATAACGTTGTCTATCGTCTCGGAATTGGAAAAACACGTCGTCAAGCTCGTCAAATGGTTAATCATTGTTTCGTAACTGTAAACGGCGAATCTGTAAATATTCCATCGTTTTCTGTGAAGGTTGGAGACGTGATTGGTATCAAGGAGAATAAAAAAACAAAAGGATTGCTCACAGGGATGTCTGAACGATTAAAATCTGTAGATGCTCCACGTTGGCTCTCACTTGATTCTGCGCTTATCTCTGGAAAAGTGACGTCACTTCCAGAAGGAGAGGATCTCAAAACCGTTTTCGATCCAACGCTTATCGTTGAATTCTATTCTCGATAATTTTAAAAGCCTTTTTTATGGAGAACATTCTTCTCCCGTCAACGATCAAATTTGAGCAAGGCACCCGTGCAAACGAGGGCGTCTTGATCGTGGAACCGTGTTTTCACGGTTACGGCACAACTCTCGGAAATGCGCTTCGACGCGTGTTGCTTTCTTCTCTTTCTGGTGCGGCGGTGACGGCCGTCAAAATCAAAGGGGGAACACATGAGTTTCAGGCAATTCCAAATGTAAAGGAAGACGTCCTTGAGATTATTTTAAATCTCAAAGGGCTACGTTTAAAATGTTTTAGTGACGAACCGGTCAAACTCACCCTCAAGATCAAGGGTGCTCAAGTCGTAACCGCAGCGGACATCGATCCAAACGCCGATGTTGAGATCGTTAATCCAGACATGAAAATCGCTACCATCACCGATGATGCTGGTGTTTTCGAGGTGGAGCTAACCGTCGCAAAGGGCCGTGGCTATATTCCAACCGAACAGCGCACAGGCGAAATTAACGATATTGGAACGATTGCGATCGACGCGTTGTACTCTCCAGTCCGCAACGTTGGATATCGTGTTGAGAACACGCGTGTCGGAGAAATCACTAACTACGATAAGCTTGTGATGACGATTGAAACCGATGGCACCATCACTCCAGAAGAGGCGGTAAATCAGTCTGCAAAAATCCTTATTGACTATTTCTCGATTTTACTGCAAGCTCCTGCAGAACTTGAATAATATATATGCGACATCGCGTAAAGGGACGAAAACTTGGTCGTGAAAAGGCTCCTCGGGAAGCATTGCTCCGTAATTTGGCAGCAAGCGTTATTTTGTACGAAAAAGTACAAACCACCGAAGCAAAAGCCAAAGAAGTTCGCCCACTTGTTGAGCGTGCGATCACCACAGGAAAAACACCAACGCTTGCAAGCCGACGTCATTTGATGAAATTTTTCTATACCGAACATCCTGTAAAGAAAATCCTTGAGGTGCTTTCTCCACGTTATGAAGCACGCAAAGGTGGATATACACGCATTGTAAAACTTGGTCATCGCCAAAATGATGCCGCGGATATGGTTCAAATTGAACTCGTATAGTATGAAGACTCCAACACGCACAACTCAAACCCTTGATGCAGCAGGAAAAGCTCCTGGGCGTTTGGCGACTCAAATTGCAACGATGCTGATTGGAAAAAATCATGCAACATGGGCACCTAACGTTGACGCGGGTGATGTTGTTGAAGTTGCCAATGCAAGTAAGATGACGGTGACCGGTAAAAAGATGGAGCAAAAAACATATTATGCTCACACAGGTGGTCCACGCGGACTTTCTGCCAAGCTCATGAAAACGGTTTGGGCAAAAGATCCATCCGACATTCTTCGCAGAGCCGTAGATCGCATGCTTCCAAAAAATCGTCATCGCAACGAACGCATGAAGCGTCTCACCATCAAGAATTAGTATGAGCGAAACACCAACAAAATACATTAACGGACTCGGTCGTCGCAAGGAAGCGTCGGCACAGGTTCGATTGACCCCAGGTGGCACAGGAATCATCATCGTCAACGATCGTGAAATGAAGGAATATTTTCCCTTCTTCACCCTTCATCAGGCCGTGAACGCTCCGTTTGTCGCAACGGGTACCGAAGGAAAATACGACGTTTCTGTGCGTGTGATCGGTGGTGGCATTCATGGTCAAGCCGATGCGGTACGACTTGGAATCGCACGAGCTCTTATCGAAATTGCTCCAGACTATCGTCCTGCATTAAAGAAACTCGGGTATTTGTGCCGCGATGCACGTATTCGTGAACGTAAGAAGTACGGACATTTGTCTGCTCGCCGGTCCCCACAATGGGCAAAACGGTAGCTGCGAATAACAAATTCTCTACAAATTCTACAAATGCAACGAATGGATACAAATGCAGGAAATTATACAAACCGGTTCGCGTTGGCGACCGGTTTTTGGTAGAATAGAGCTATGTCTGCTTCTGTTGCGCAAAATACGATGTATCTAACGGTAGCTTCCATTGGGCAAAAAATACTGGCTTTTGTCTATTTTTTGTTTCTGGCTCGCATCATGGGAAGCGAGCAGACGGGCGGGTATTTTTTAACCTTATCCATCACAACAATCTTTTCGACGATCACCGATTTTGGAATCACGCCTGTTATTATTCGTGATATCGCCAAGTATCCAGAACGTGCTGTGCAACTCGTATCTCAAGCGATGTGGTTCAAAATACCATTCATGGCCATCGGAGCCTTTCTTGCCATTGGTTCAACCTTTTTACTCGGGTACGATCAGTCCATCCGCGAATTAGTCATGATCGCGTGTTTGATCATGTTGGCCGATGCACTCTCACTTCTTTTTTACGGAGTTCTCCGAGGACATCACGCGCTCCGCTTTGAGTCGCTTGGCATTTTTGTCGGACAACTTTTTACCTTGCTGTTTGGCGGTACGGTCCTTTTACTCGATCCCTCCCTTCATTATTTGATCGGTGCGTTATTGATCGGTTCCGTTTTTAACATGCTCTTTTCTGCACAACAGGTTATTCGGTTGTTAGGAATCAAAGCAATTATTCCTTGTAGCAACAGGGAAGCGGCTCGCAAACTCCTGATAACAGCCATCCCATTCGCCCTCGCAGGAATCTTCGTAAAGGTCTATTCCTACGTTGACTCCATCCTGATCAGCATCTTTCTGAATACGGCAGCTGTTGGTGTTTATGCCCTCGCGTATAAGTTTACGTACGCCTTTCAATTTCTCCCCATGGCATTTGTGGCGGCGTTGTACCCTGGAATGAGCGCACTTGTTTCAAACGACCCAAAACGCCTCAAAACAGTGTTTGACGACGCGCTCTGGTACATGATGGTTCTCGCGACGCCTATTACATTTGGACTCTTTGTCATTGCCAAAGAAGCGATTGCCCTTGCAGGCAGCGACTTTAGCGAGGCAACGGTCGTTTTACAAATCCTGATCTTTGTTCTCATCCCAATTTTTCTTGATTTTCCCGTTGGATCCTTGCTGAACGCAGCAGATAGACAGTCAACAAAGACAGCTATTATGGGTGTGACGATGATCATCAATGTTATTTTCAACGTATTACTCGTCCCCATGTATGGCCTCGTCGGTGCAGCTGTATCCGCCGTCATTAGTTTTTATTTTCTTTTCTTTGCAGGATTGGCTTTTATTCCAAAAATTATTCCTGAGTATCGCATCAGAGATTGTTTCAGAACCATTCTTCCTATCGGACTTTCTGGGATCACGATGGGAGTCGTCGCGATTTTATTAAAACCTATTATCGGTTATCAACTCATCATTCCTCTATCCGCTGTTGTGTACATTGCGATGTTATTCTTGACCCGTTCCATGCGCGTAACACATCTCAAAAAAGCCCTCGCGATTATTCGCAAGAAGCCTTCGTATGAAGACGCTCCTGTACACGATTGATTATCCGCCAAACAGGGGAGGAGTCGCGCGCTATCTACACGGATTAGCCGATTATTTTCGTGATGAAATTGATGTCGTTGTTCCGACGGAAAATAAATGTCGTTGGTGGAATGTTGCTAGGGATTTATATCGTCGATGTGATACGTATGATCAAATTCTCGTGAGCCATGTTCTTCCTGTTGGAACAGGCGCATGTATCGCGAAGATGCTGACGGGGAGGGTGTACATAGTCATTGTCCACGGGATGGATATTGGAATTGTAAGGCGGTCGAGATGGAAGAAAATTTTGGCAGGTATCGTATTGCGTCAAGCGAAATTAGTCGTAGCAAATTCTCAGGCGTTGGAACGGGAGACGCGAGAAGTGTTTGGGTTATCACAAACCCTCGTGGTTTATCCACCTATTACTTTACCAATAACAGATCTGACGGGACTAAAGTCCCTAGGAAATTGCCTTGGAAATTCCTTTGAGCTGATTCCAAGGGACTTTAGTCCCGTCCGTTTGCTGACGGTCGCCAGACTCGTCCCGCGTAAAGGCCATCTGCGTGTTTTAGACGCTCTCGCACTCCTTCAAAAATCGCATCCTGAACTCACCATCAACTACACGATCGTTGGAGATGGACCGATGCGGGATTCCATTCAGAAACGAATTTTTGATCTTGGTCTCGACGACGTGCGGATTGTGACAGACGCGACCGACGATGATCTTCCATCGTTTTACACAAGCGCTGATATATTTGTCATGCCTGTTATTTCAAATTCCGTTGATCGCGAAGGATTCGGCATGGTGTACCTAGAAGCGGCGTCCTACGGCGTCCCATCGATTGCGACGAGCATGCCAGGAGTTGATGAAGCTGTGTTGGATCAGGAAACGGGCCTTCTTATCCCTGATGGAGATATTCAGGGGCTTGCAGAGACGATTTGCATCCTTGCTACCGATCCAGAACGTCGTCAAAGACTAGGAAACACCGCACAGAGTCGCGCTCAATCTTTGTTCACACCCGAATATCAATTTTCTAAACTCGCCCCTGTCATTGCGAGGAGTCCTCAGATCGCACGCCATGACATGATTTCCGTCATCATTCCATCCTATCAGCACGCAACAACGATTGAAGCGTGTCTTCAATCGATATTTGCGCAAACGCGCCAACCAGACGAAATAATCG
>CAYYFM010000015.1:0-2724 GCA_964471375.1 uncultured Gammaproteobacteria bacterium | reverse complement strand
TATGGAGTCGTTGTCGAGTTATGCTCGGCAGTTTTTAGAGCTTCAGGATAAGCCGGATGTGGATGAAATTTTGGGGTTGTCTCCGACGATTGCGATTGATCAGAAATCTTCCTCGCACAATCCTCGTTCTACTGTCGGAACCGTGACGGAGATTTATGATTTTTTACGCGTCTTATTTGCACGTGCAGGTGTGCCGCATTGTCCAAAGTGTGGTGAGCCTGTTTGTGAACAAACACTGGATCAGATTGTTGCGCGCGTGAGTGCATTCGCCGGATTCAAAGGGACTTCAGTCCCGTCCGTTTCAGACACCACTCCCACCGACGCTAAAGCTTTGGTGGGTAAAAAAGTGGCTAGGAACATAGAGTTCTCAGGGACTTTAGTCCCGTCCGTATTATTGCTTGCACCTGTTGTTCAAAACCAACCTGGGGAACATAAGACGGTTTTGGTCGCGGCACTGAACGCTGGATTTTCTCGCGTTCGTTTTGACGGTCTCCTTGTTGATACCGAAGAAGCGATTGCGATGAAAAAAGATAAGAAGAAGAATCACACGATTGAAGTTGTGACTGGACAAGTACGCTCAGAATCTTCGAACCTTCAACACCTTCGTGACCTTTCAAAAAAAACACTGGACTATGGGAATGGGTTTTTGATCGCGCTTAATGATGATAATGGGGACGAAGTTCTTTTTTCACAGTCCTTCAGTTGTGGGCGATGTGGCATCAACTTGCCAAAGCCTGAACCGCGACTGTTTTCTTTCAACTCTCCGTTTGGAGCGTGTACCGATTGTACAGGGCTTGGAATTAAGCTTGTGCTCGAGCCCGATCTTGTTATTCCAAATAAACGTCTCACGTTTGCAGAAGGCGCTGTGAAACCATGGACGCGTATTGCAGGGAATCAGACGAGCTATTTGCGTTTGCTTGAGATCGTTGGAAAAAAACATAAGTTTTCGATTCATACGGCTGTTGAAAAAATTCCAAAGGATAAGCTCGAGAAAATTTTGAACGGAACTGGTTTAGAAACGTATAACTTCGACGGTCAGGACGTTGTGTTTGCAGGAATTTTGTCTCAGCTTGAGTCGAAGTATAAAGAGACAGAGTCAGAATACGTTCGCCACGAACTTGAAGGATACATGCGCACGATGTTGTGTCCTGGATGCGAAGGGAAGCGATTGAAGCCAGAAGTGTTGGCAATCAAGATTGGGGAGAAGACGATTGCGGATGTGGTGAATATGCCGATTGAGGATGTACTCGGGTTTTTTGCTGGATATGTAAAGGGAAGGTTGAAGGTTGAAACTCGAAACTCGAAGGAAGGTAAGAAGATCGAAGGTCAAAAGGATTTTGGGAAGTTGTCGGTGGAAGCTGGGATGGTGGTGGAGAGGGTGGCGAAGGAAGTTGTGTCACGGCTTACGAATTTGATGGATGTTGGGGTTGGATATTTGACGTTGGATCGTGCCGCGATGACGTTATCTGGTGGGGAGGCGCAGCGTGTGCGGTTGGCGAGTCAGCTTGGATCGTCGTTGTCTGGGGTGATTTATATTTTGGACGAACCATCGATTGGATTGCACCCACGCGACAACGATCGGTTGATTGAGACGATGAAACGTTTGCGTGACGTTGGGAATTCTGTGATTGTTGTTGAGCACGATGAAGCGGTGATTCGCGCCGCAGATTATGTGTTTGATGTGGGTCCGGGAGCAGGGGAGTATGGTGGTGAAATTATTGCCGAAGGGACGGCCGCGCAGATTGTGAAGAATAAAGATTCTTTGACGGGTGCGTATTTGTCCGGAAAAAAAGAAATTGCATTGCCGAAGTCGTATCGAAAGGGAAATGGAAAAAAGTTGTCGATTTTGGGTGCAACCGCAAATAATCTTAAAAATGTTAATATTGAAATTCCGCTTGGGAAATTGGTCTGTGTCACGGGCGTTTCCGGATCTGGAAAATCGACGCTCATCCTCGACATATTGAGCAAAGCACTATCAAAGCATTTTTATCGTGCAAAGCTTTATCCAGGCGCGCATAAAACAATCAAAGGTCTCGAGCATATCGACAAAGTCGTCGCGATTGATCAATCTCCAATTGGTCGCACTCCGCGTTCAAATCCTGCAACGTACACGGGAGTATTCACGGCGATTCGTGATTTGTTTACAGGCGTTCCTGAAGCAAAGATGCGTAATTTTGATGCGGGAAAATTTTCATTCAACGTCAAAGGTGGTGGACGTTGTGAGCCGTGTGCAGGAGAAGGAGTTCGTACCATCGAAATGCAGTTTATGCCGGACGTCTATGTGGATTGTCCTGAGTGTCATGGCACACGCTACGTCCAAGAGGTGCTTGATGTGCACTACAAAGATAAAAATATTTCCGATGTATTGAATTTCACCGTTGAAGAAGCGCGTCGATTTTTTGCTGATCAACCAATGATTTTCGACAAGCTCAACGTCTTGCATGAAGTTGGTCTTGGCTACATCCGTCTTGGACAATCCGCGACGACACTTTCAGGTGGAGAGGCCCAGCGCGTGAAACTCGCCACAGAATTATCTCGCCGCGCAACAGGAAAAACGCTTTACATCCTTGATGAACCAACGACTGGTTTGCACTTTGAAGACATCAAGCGTTTGCTCGGTGTTCTCCAGCTTCTCGTTGAAAAAGGTAACTCCGTCCTCATTATCGAACACAATCTCGACGTCATCAAAACCGCCGACTGGCTCATCGACATGGGCCCTGAAGG
>CAYYFM010000014.1:0-5988 GCA_964471375.1 uncultured Gammaproteobacteria bacterium | reverse complement strand
CCCCATCGACCTTATCCGCATCAAACGCCCAGGAGAATACTATACGCTCGAACCGCATGAGCTCGACGATGTCGCGTGGAGGGTGATTTCTTCATTGTCGGAACTTGACATGTAGTTTTTCTAAAATCTCCGGCAACTGTCGATGTGCTTCTAGAGGGGAGTATGTTCGCATGATCCGCAGTTTTTCTTTCGCAAAATTTCTCAGGGACTTTCGTCCTGCAGGATCATCGATTGCCGCAAGCTCAAGACGGAGAAAATCGCGTTCGCTTCGTTTGATCGCCTCCAGATCATATCGTCGTACCGACATATCAAAATCAATCGGAATAATTTTTGCTCTTTGCAACGTAGGGATTTCACGAGCCAAATGTCGGACACGATTTGCTCGTGTTGCTTCACAGAAGATCAAGATCACATCATTCTTACTGTCTGAGCGAGCAGAGCGAGTCGACGACCTCAATATATCTGCAAACTTCAGCAAAGTCTCCACCGTCGTTAACGCCTTCGGCCGTGCTAAAATCCGCCAATTGATTTTTTGGGCCGAGCGTCCTATTTCATCAATTTTTTCCGTAAGCCATTTTTTCATCTCCCCAGCCTCTGTCCGTTTATACGGCTTGAAAATATCCGTCGCACCGCCGTTTACGACAATCGTCCCGTTGGCATCACAAAAATGTGAAAATAAATAGTTCACCACCGGATGCATGTAGGCCTGGTAGTTCGGATCTGTCGCCATGTCTTTCGGCACGCCGTAGCCGCAGATGAGCGCTGTAAATGAGCGAGGTTTCATACATTTCAATTATGTCATCATAAGCTAAACAAAACAATTTTTTTCTGGACAATTCCTGCAAAATCTGCTAATGTACATGATATGTACAACTGGTCGACCGATGAGGAATCGTTGAAAAGTGATCCAGAAGCGTATGCCATTTGGAAGCTTGAGCAGATGGTGAATTTTGGGTTGAATGACGAAAAGCTCAACACGGCGAGTCTTATGAAATACTGGAGTCAGCTTGATATTGATCCAGAGCGTAAGAAGTATCTTGGATTTTTGCTGCATGGATAATCAGATTCTCACACGAGATCAAATCGCGTTTCTCGAACGGATCGGAAAGACCAAATTTCTTTCCAAGCGATTTTACTTAACTGGCGGAACACCGCTGGCAGCGTTTTATCTCAGCCATCGCTACTCGGAGGATCTCGATTTTTTTCGGAGCAGGAAGTAGATACAGTGGCGCTCACGGAGTTTTGGAAAGATGTGTCCAAAGAATTAGGCATAAAAAAAATTGACGTACAGCAAAGCTATAATCGCAATTTGTTTTTTGCTCACCTGACAAGTGGCATTTTAAAAATGGAGTTCACTTACTTTTCTTTTCCGCGGATCGAGGTTGGACCGGCTCACTATGGGATCGAAACGGAAAGTTTAATCGACATCGCTGTGAATAAGCTGTTTACGATTTATCAACGAACGAAGGCACGTGATTACATCGATCTCCTCCAGCTCGGCACGCAATTTTTCAAGGCGACAGATGCGCCGGACTTACCGCGTATGATCCTCGACATCCCTGCCACGGAGTGGCAAGGGTTCTTTTTGGAGGAGGCAAGGAAGTTGCAGATGGCAATTTTGGAATAGAGATCTCTGTAACGGGATTGCTCAAGTTGACATGATTTTTTTTGGATTGTACGGTTGGGAGACAATCAGGAAGTAAGCATGAACAGCGATACTCTTCGTGAATTTGAATCCGAGCGTGTTGTGGAAGGTTTAGAAGGCCAGGGAGACCATTTATGGATACCGATCGGCCAGATATTTCGAGCGTCTTTGAAACGACTCGATGAAAAAAAAGTTCGCATGCTTGTCGAACACCTTTTGAATGGTGGGGTGTGTAAACCGATCATCGTTGTAGAAGTTTCTTTTGAGCACTTTTGTATCAACGGTGACGGCCGTCATCGATACGAGGCACATCGAAGAGCTGACTTCCCAATGATCTTTTGCCGCATAGTTCGTCGCTAGGCGGCACTTTCTTTTTTTTCAGTCAGACGAGAATCATGAATACGAACAGGAACGATGTCAAAACCTGCTTCAAGTGCGCCAAAATATCGATGACGACCATTTCCTAAAATTCGATAGCGGATCGCTCCTTCTATTTCTATCGGGACGACGTCAATTGGAAGAACATCTCTTCCTTCTTCAAAGTCTGCTCGATGTTTGTCTACTTTCTTTTTATCTAATTTTTTGATCTGGTCCTCCGCAACATAAAGGAGAGCTGTCGGAATCCATTGATCTAGCAGTTGCTCATGATCAGCCAATTGTTCATGGAATGAAAATTCTGACATAGATGTGTTAGTAATGATACGTTTTTCCAACGAGGATCGTCATCGCACGATACAGTTGCTCATACAGTACCATCGTTGCAATATCGTGAGGAAAGGTTAACTTCGAGAGCGACAGCGTGGTGTCGAAATTTTTTTCGATCGTTTTGTCAACACCAAAGGGCCCGGCCACAACAAACTCGATCGTGCGTGTTTGGTGTTCACTCCACGTCGCGATCTGCGCGGCAAAATCACCGGTAAAATATTCTTTTCCATGTTCAGTGAGCAAAACTGAAAACGCATCCTTCATGACTCTCCGAACCTCTTTAACCTCAGAACCTTCGACCCTCGCGTACATTTTCAGCAATTTTTGATAATGCAAAACCATCTCCGCAAGCGGACCTTTTTTCATCCCTCCGACAGTAACGATGTGGATGCGGAACATAAGACAAGCATACTTGTTAGAAGCATCGATTGACAAGGTGAAGTTTTTTTGATACGCTTCTTCGTCCATTTCGGAGGTACTCATGGACATCGTTTTAGCACTTGTGATCCTTTTTCTTATCGCGATAACTGTGATCATCATTCA
Source organism: uncultured Gammaproteobacteria bacterium (assembly GCA_964471375.1). Classification (GTDB taxonomy): domain Bacteria; phylum Patescibacteriota; class Patescibacteriia; order UBA9934; family GWF2-40-263; genus YC12-FULL-57-11. Next base: position 3,095 of record CAYYFM010000014.1, on the reverse strand, counting down.
GTTCCGCTACATTCATGTGTTGCGAAAGCAAAATAAATTGTGGCAAAGCTCGGCGTACGATGACAAGCTCACAGGGCTTGGGAACCGTCGGCGTTACGACGACTATTTGCCGCGTATGGTTGCACATGCCTTGCGTGCAGGCAAGGCGCTCACATTGCTCTTCGTCGACATCAACAAATTGAAGCCAATGAACGATACACATGGATATAAGTTTGGCGATCAGCTTATTGTGCTTGTCGCAAACGCTCTGCGTCGCTCTGCCGCTCGACCGATGGACCTCGTGTGTCGTCTTGGAGGCGATGAGTTCACGGTCGTGCTTCCTGATACAGATTTGGAAGGCGCACGGTCGGTTTGCGAACGCATCGTTCGTGAATTGGCAAGTGAGGACCTTCCGATTCCTGGGGGGATAGCACTTGTGAGTGCATCCATCGGTGGAACGAGCATTGAGATCGTGAATGGATCTGTTCGTTTCAATGGAGGCACCATTCCGCGCGTATCATTCCGTCAGCGAACCGCTCTTCCGAATCTCGTTGCTCAGCTTACTCATGAGGCTGACTTGCGGATGCTGAAAGCCAAGAAGGATCTATCCGTTCGCTCCCCAATCCACCTTTCCTAGGCCTAAATGGCCTATTTTTATTAGGTGTGCATACGTCGTGGATAAAACCCTTGACTTCCTTTTCTTCTTCCTATAAAATTGCGCGCACAAACGACTGACACCTTCTTTGTCCCAAGAACCGTCTGATAGTCTCTTGAGGGATGGAGAGAAGGCCGCGAATCAACCCGCGGTTTTATGTATCTATAGAGTGTCGTCCGAGATCATTCACAATTGAACAACTAGATCCAAATAAAAATATTGATAGTGACAATCCTGTTATTTGAACTGCGACCTTCTAACCGTCGCGATCTGAATTGACAGTGGTTGTAGAGGAATAAGAGTATACGGAGGATGGCTCGACAAAACATGCTGATGAAGGACGTAGCAGCCTGCGAAAAGCTTCGGGGAGGTGGCAAGCAACCTTTGATCCGGAGATGTCCGAATGGGGTAACCCGGTGCGGGGAATGCCGCATCATCTATAACTGAATACATAGGTTATAGAAAGGCACCTGGGGAAGTGAAACATCTCAGTACCCAGAGGAAAAGAAAAAGATATTACTCGCACATATGAATTCATTGTGTGAGTCCATTCCCTAAGTAGTGGCGAATGAAAGGGGAACAGCCTAAACTTTTGTTGTGAAGTTGTTGTGAGCTGACGAACGCAAGTTCTGAAGTGACCGATAGTGAAAGGTGGAAGCCGTTGCAGCAGAAGTGTTGTAAGAGGATTACGTGATGTCCTTCCAGACATCGGTGGTCGAGAGAATGTATAGGGGAAGCCTCTGGAAAGTGGCACCAAAGAAGGTGAAAGTCCTGTACGCGAAATATTTTCTCTCATCATTGTGATTTTTCTTAAGTACCACGGGACCCGAGAAATCCTGTGGGAAGCTACCGCGACTATGTGGTAAGGCTAAATACGTGTTTTGATCGATAGTGAACAAGTACCGTGAGGGAAAGCTGAAAAATACCCCGGGAGGGGAATGAAATAGTTCTGAAACCGTATACTTACAAGGAGTCAGAGCCGGTGCTTCGCACCGGAAGGTTGAAGACAGAAGTTCGAAATTCGAAGGAAGGTTGAAGCACGAAGTTTTAAGCTTTGAGTTTTTACCTTAAATTTTCCTTCGAGTTTCGAGTTTAAACCTTCGACCTTCCGATGCGTAGCATCGGTAATGGCGTTCCTATTGAAGAATGAGCCTACGAGTGTGCTGTATGTCGCTTGGTTAAGTCCTCTGGGACGAAGCCGTAGTGAAAGCGAGCGTTAACCCGCGTGTTCTCATTTTGTACTCGATGCATCAGCAATGGTGTTTTGAGTACATGATGAGATGGTGGCATATACACGACCCGAAACCCGGTGATCTAGCCATGGCCAGGCTGAAGCGACTGTAACAGGTCGTGGAGGGCCGCACCCACCAGCTGTGCAAAACTGGGGGATGAGCTGTGGTTAGCGGAGAAATTCCAATCGAACTGGGTAATAGCTGGTTCTTCCCGAGATAGCTTGTGGGCTAGCGTCGGCGTATTGTTAAACTGGGGGTAGAGCACTGAACGGGATCACCGCCGCAAGGTAGGTGTCCTAATCAAACTCCGAATACCAGTTTACCGGCCGGCAGTCAGACGATGGGGGCTAAGCTCCATACGTCGAAAGGGCAACAGCCCAGATCTCAATCTAAGGTCCCTAAATCGTTGTTAAGTGTGAAAGGTGGTGGAAAGGCTTATACAACCAGGAGGTTGGCTTAGAAGCAGCCATCCTTTAAAGATAGCGTAACAGCTCACTGGTCAAGCTTTTCTGCGCCGAAAATGTACCGGGGCTCAAACAACGTACCGAAGCTGAGGGCTCCGACGTAAAGTCGGAGCGGTAGGGAAGCATTCGCATCGCGCTGAAGCGGCTGGGTGACCACGCCGTGGAGCGTTGCGAAGTGAGAATGTAGGCATAAGTAGCATGAAAAGGGGTGAGAGTCCCCTTCACCGTAAACCCAAGGTTTCCTGGGCAACGAGAATCGACCCAGGGTGAGTCGGGAGCTAAGGCGAGGCCGAACGGCGTAGCCGATGCACAGCAGGTTAATATTCCTGCACTCTGTTTATGACTGAAGCGGGGACGCTTCGTGAAATTTCCCACGTTCTATGGCTATAGCGCTGGGCACATCTTGGTGATTGGTAGGCAAATCCGCCAATCGTTAAACTCGGGTGTGATCGCAAGGGGGCAGCAATGCTCTCGAGGGGAAAGGACATGGAGCCTAGAAAAGCCGCTAGGGCTAATCATAAGTAGACCCGTACCGGAAACCGACACAGGTGGGTGGGCGCGTAATGTGCCAAGGTGTACGAGAGAAACTACGTTAAGGAACTCGGCAATTAAGTGGCCGTAACTTCGGGATAAGGCCTGGTTTTCTCCGGGAGGAGAAGACCCGCAGCGAAAGACATAAACCGACTGTTTACCTAAAACACAGGTCCGTGCTAAATCGAAAGATGATGTATACGGGCTGATGCCTGGCCAGTGTCCGAACGTTAA
>CAYYFM010000013.1:0-5371 GCA_964471375.1 uncultured Gammaproteobacteria bacterium | reverse complement strand
CGCAGGGAAACGAACATCCCGAGAACTAACGAAAAAATCGTGAGTTTCACGATGAATGAATTTAATTTGTGCATATTTTACTAAGTTTCGTTAAATGCGAGTTCGTGAGAATGCCAAACGACGTCTAGTCGACATTCTTTTTTAAACAAGCACGGTGCCAATTTGTCTGTACTCCCTCGGCTATTTTTGCCGGCACGTAAGGGCAGACCCGACCTTTGTTTTTATTATACAGCCTTTTGTGGCTGGGTAATAGATGTGTTCAAGAAAACTCATCCACAGGCCAGCCTGAGAGCTTTTGAAAAAAGCTCTCAGCATTCTTGTGTTGGTTCAAAACGTTCCTGTTGCGATGAAAATAACTGATCCGCTATAGTCTCCTGCGTTGCTTGTTGGACTTATCGCGACTTTGTACCTGATTGTTGTTGTGATTTCTGCACCCCAGATAGATCTTGAGGCTATAACAGTCGAGTTGATCGCAGAAATAAGTCGATCGTCTGTAAATGCTCGATCAACTCCTGTGAGTCCAACCCCGAATTCTTCGACACCAGCAGTAACTGCGCCGTCTGCAACATTTGCGAGCTGATAACCAAGACTGGTTTTGAATCCAGATGCCAGACGTGCTGTTAACGCATAGCCGAAATCTGCATTCGTCGAGACGGTTATCGTTGATGTGCCAGTACTCACACCAGACGTTGTGATCGGATTCGGAGAAAATGTGATATTCGTTCCAGAAATAGACATCGTCATTTTTGCTTCTTCGTAGAGCTGTTCAAAACCTCCAAACAGCTTAAAATTAGCGCTCGACGCAGTGTTCCCAGAAACATCCGCCGCCGTCCCATAGTTGATAAAACTCGCGGACGTTGATCGATCCCCACCTCCAGCTTGTGTGTCTGCCCAAAGAATAAAGCTAGAAGACGAAGATTCAGCCATCACCGCAAAAGGCGTGGCCAATAGTAATATGGCAGCCATGACAATGCACTCTCGAATCTTCATGAATCTATTTTATCAAAAAAAACGCGTTTGGTCAATCGACTAAACACGCTTAGATTAGCCAAGTTATGGCATGATGAACACATTGTGTCGTCAACAAAAATGACATTGTTTAATAAACTAACCCATACTTTAACAAATATGACATATTTTATTCACAGTTAGTTGAGTTTGATTGCTTTGTCTACACTGTCGTTGCCAAATTTCTAATACTAACCCGATTTTACTGTTGAAGAGATTCCTCAATTGCTCGACGATGTAATGCTGTGGCAGCAGTAAGGATCCCTTTATGGGTTGGGAAAATCAACATTTGTTCATCGACAAACGAAAGTGAGCGTTTTAGACAATCCGCTTCTAGACATCCAACAGAAAACGCGATCGAAAGTCGCGTATCTTGTCGAACTTCGTATCCTAGGGCGATCGCCTGATCGAGATAGGAAAAGGCGAGTTCCATTTGACCTTGCATGGCGTGAGTATAGGAAAGGCGAAGTTGGAGATTTGCGAGTGTGTCACGATGTTGGACCGATCGAGAGAACGCGGATTCGAAAAAGTGTTGAGCTTGCGGATAGTTCCCTCTCAACAATTCGATTTCGCCTTGCTCAAGATATGCTTCATATCGACGGTCATTGATTGCTTTGGCAAGTACGACATACGTTTCTGCTTGGTCAAGACGACCCGCGAGACGATTCATGTGCGCTGCCTCTTCGAGAATGTGATAATCATAGGAACGCGTTTTCGCTAAGCGATCCATTTCATCAGCGGCGTAAGAAATGAGGTTTTTCATCGGTTCGTCGTTGATCGAGAGTGACTCCGCGAGTGGAGTAATGATTGTCGTCATCCATAAAGTAAGCTCAGGGTCGACAAATGAGTTGTGGGAAATGGATTGTTTGAATTGCGTGAGACCTGATGTTCGGTCTTTTTTAGTCGTTTGATACGCCTGATAACTTTCTGCTGTCGCAAGGAGAGGTTTAATATTCATTGTGTACGAAAGTGAAAGGAGAAATATACTGAGTAGAATACATAATACCTGAGCTCGACGAAGGCTCGATGCTGTTCTTTCGACTCGCTCTGCCACCTCAGGAAATAAATGGGGGTGATTCGTAGAGGACAAAGCATACGCCGCAAGCAGGAGAACAACGATCTGTGCCTCAAGAGTTTCAAACATGAAAAACAAGACGATGACCGTTCCTGTTAGAGCAGACAGGAAGATCAAAGCATCCTTTCCCTTCATTTTTAATACGGTCCAAAAAAGCGACACCCAATAGGCGAGATACGCAATACATCCTGTTATTCCTGTTGCGAGCAGAATTTCGAGAAACTGATTATGCACGCGGTCGAACCACGGTTCAAGAACCGCCGCATCCTTCCCTGAAAAATCTACCGCCCGATCAAAAACCGTTCCAAATTGTTCAAACCCCCATCCAAAAAGTGGGCGTTGTTTGAATCCGTCAATTGCCATTTTCCAAAATGCGAAACGATCTCCACCAAAATCTGTGTAGATGAGACGAGAAAAAAAGTATGGAAGGTTTTCTTGACCCCAAGCCAAATAAGACGTTCGTAGTAAATAGATACAAAGAACACTCATGATTGAAATTCCGAAAAATACGATAAGGAATATCTTCCCTTTTCGTTGAGAGGTTGAAGTGAAAAGCCAGCCAACAGTAAGGACAACGAATCCAACTGCCAGAGCAAGAACCCCAGACCGACTTGCTGTCAAAAAAACTGCGAATAGGAAAATAGGAATGCTTCCGAGATACATTCGGCGCAGAATTTTATTTGTCTCGTGCTGCCAAAGAAAAAATGAAAGAAAGGTTATTGGAACTAAATAGGCCATGAGAAAACCAGCATTTCCAAATGTTCCAACGATTCGACTATTCGCTGTTGCTGAAAACCATTCAAAAATCCCTATCACTGCGACCGCACACCCTGTCCACCATGCAGTTTTAAGTAATGCTTTCCAGTCATCCCCTGTTCGAAATACGGAAGAGAGAATAAGAAGCCATAAGTAAAAATGTGTGAGATTCACCACACCCATCATGCGTTCCTTCGTTGACCAGAATGACAAGGCTGGATCCATGGCAAAAGGAAGCAATAGGTAGGTGATGAGTAAAAATAATCCGCCACTCAAAATTACGGGATGTCTATAATTTGGACGAACAGATAAATCTTTAAGCGCCATCCAAACCCATGTCACAAACATGATTTCAACAAGAATCTGGAAGACGCCCGTTTTTGGAAGGACGATAGAGTAACCCGCGATTTCAATTGGGAGAATCGGGAGGAGGACAGCTATGATCGCGCACCAAAAAATGATTTTTTTCATAAATCTTTTACTTGTACGGACGGGACTAAAGTCCCTAAGAAATCTGAATTCACAGGAAATCTGAATTCACAGGAAATCTGAATTCACAGGAAATCTGAATTCACAGGAAATCTGTATTCACAGGGACTTTAGTCCCGTCTGTTTATCGTCCTTCCCCGCGAAACAGCATCGTGAATGTTTTAAGAAGGATTTTCAGATCAAAAAACCAATAGCGATGTTTGACATAGTATAAATCAAACGCGAGTTTTCGTCTGGCATCTTCGATAGATGCACCGTACGGAAAGGAAATTTGTGCCCAGCCAGTCACACCAGGACGGATCAGATGGCGGAGAGAATAAAATGGAATTTGTAATTCAATCTCCTGAACAAATTCCGGACGTTCTGGACGCGGCCCGACAAACGACATGTCTCCTTGCAAAATGTTTACCAGCTGTGGAAGCTCGTCAAGATGGGTGTGACGAAGGATACGACCAATCGGTGTCACACGAGGATCATTCATCGTACTCCACTGCACACCATTTGCTTCAGCATCCTGTCGCATGGATCGAAATTTATAAATGGTGAATGTGCGTCCGAGTTTACCGATGCGTTGTTGAGTGTAAAAAATTGGTCCTGAACTTGTCAGCTTTACCGCAATCGCAACAATCAAAAATAATGGAAGACAGACAACGATCATGACAACGGAACAAATACACTCGATTCCACGTTTGGCAAGCTCAAATTCTCGTTTAACTGTTTCACCGTATTGAGTGAGAAGCCAATCAGTATTTGCGGCCTCGACAGGTGTTTCACGTAAATACCCTTCAAGAAATGTCATTTCATTCAAAACAGTGACTCCTCGTGACATTAACGAGAACAACTTCCCCGAATCCTCTCGATAAGAGCGGTATCCTGCCACGACCAGATCAGCCGAATCGATCGAATCCGCAAGCTGATACCCAGAGTCCACCAACTCTTTACAATGCACATCCATCACTAAGAGACGGATTTCGTCGCGCAAACGCTCTTCGCCGTCAACGTGGAGAAAGAAAATTCTTGTTTTACTGCGTGAATAGTAAAAAATAGTCTGAGCGATGAAACGCCAAAGAAGAAAAATTCCCGTTAAAATCAAAAAATAAACAGCGAGGTTCGTTTTTGGTGTGATGTAGAATGCACCAAGGTAAAAAACAATGATGGCAAATACCGCGCTGATACAGGCTGAAAGAACAAATCGTGAGATGGTTGTGCTTGTAAATTTTTCAGAATAACGAGGGTAGAGATCATTTATATAAAAAATGGCAATTAAAACAGGAAAGAGAATAGAAAAAGGGATCAGGTGATTCATGGGTGATTCTAAACGGATCGCAAGCATTAAAAACAACGCGCCATACAGCATAACGACGTCGCCGATGAGGAGAATCCAATTACGCCAAGAGTTGTTCATAGATGCGTTTTGTTGCTTCGAGCATACTTGACTCTGTAAATTCCGTCACGAGTTTTTGATATGCCGCCTCCCGAAGTCGGTTCACCGTCACCGAGAGACGGTAATTCCTGTCTGGGGTGGCAAGAAGGTCGCGGATTTCGGCTTCAATTCTGTCTGCGTCGCCAGAAGGAACGAGACGACCAGTTACATTGTGTTCGATAAACTCAGAAACACCGCCGACGTTGGTCGCAATGATCGGGATTCCGGCGAGCGCGGCTTCAAGGAGGGCGTAGGGGAAACCTTCGAAACGGGAGGTGAGAAGAAAAAGATCGAGTGTAGGGAGCTCAGACGGATCAGACAGTTTTACGAAACGGACTTCGGACGGATTGAAGCGAGATGCGACCGTATCGAACAGCTCGAGATTTTTTGCGTAGTCGTTGCGAGCAAGAGTGCCGACAAACAGAGGTCCAGAGGTTCGGAGGTTTGAAGGTTCAGAGGTTCTGTAAGTCCAAACATCAACTCCGTTATACACCACCGACGACTGATCTGGACGAACAAGACTATACTTCTTGATCCCAAATTCCTGATCGCTCTTGCAAACGAATACCACTCGATCTGCACGACGCAAAGCCAGTTTCATGAAAAGACAATATATCCAC
>CAYYFM010000012.1:0-15110 GCA_964471375.1 uncultured Gammaproteobacteria bacterium | reverse complement strand
TTTAAACAGCAATGATTGGAATGGACCTTTGCAGAGGTCTCTAATTCAATGTAAAATTTCTACATCTCTATGTTGTCTGAATTACCCAACTCTGCATACAATCCGTTTGAATGGATCGAATACTGTTTTCCGTCCCTTATTCACGAGGGGCTTCGTCCAAAACAGATAAACAATACGAGTATTGGAGTACGTTGGGGAATTTGGTGTTTGCATTTTGAAGAATATCGAAGCGACAATGAACCGCTCGTGAATGAGAGTGATGCGCCTTCCCGAGTGATTTTCTGGCGAAGGGTAGGACGCACAGATATACCGAAGGGATGGCATAGGACACACGGACTCATTGGTCAAGTGTATATAGGATATCATATTTTGTCAGCTAACTACGAGTTGAAATGGAGACAAACGGCACAACAACGACGCCGGCTCTGGTATCGTAAATTTCTCAATAAGCAGTATGAAATCGTTCCGCTCAATTTTTTAGATTTTTGCACTGCGTTTGCGAGTAGCACCGTCGCAAAAGAAATTCCAACGTTAGAACTCGATAAACTACGACAACGATTAAAAGCTGGGGTAGAAATTTATACTTGGGGAGCAAGACGTATATCTGATGGTAAAATTCTTGCAGGACTGGCATCATTTGAATCTCCGAAAAATCATGCTTCTGAATATAGTTGTGGCTTTTATCTTGAGGAAGGAAGGAGAGATTCGCTCATGATAGGACTTATAGATCATTGGTTTAGCGAATCATTACAAAAAGGACGAAAAATACTTCATCTTGGAACATTCCAGGCGCCTGGCGAAACCTGGAAACGTGGAACAGGAATCTCCTCTTTCAAAGCACAATTTGCAACCAATTATTTACTTTTTCAACCAGCTCTCTGGCGATTTGTCAGCAAATCCAAATAATGTGTCGCGTTCCCTTCGGTCACCAGACAATTTTTCTTAAAGTAAAGCTGTCTCTGACATAGTTTTACGCTCCGTGACACTTCTTATATTTCTTTCCGGATCCGCACGGGCATTGATCGTTTCGACCGACGTCTTTTGTATTCCCCATTTCCTTTACCGCGCCTTGCATCTGTACTCCGGATCTGGACAACAAAGACTGAGCGAGCATTTGAGCAGCTCTTGCGTCGGCGATATGTTTGGCGTGCTTAAAAAATGAGTAGGCGATTTCTGAATTGATGAATGAGAGCAGGCGCTGGAACATTCCGAATGATTCTTTTTTGTACTCAACGAGTGGGTCGCGTTGAGCGTAGCCTTGTAAGCCGATCGAGTGTCGTAATCCGGTCATGGCAGAAAGGTGTTCAACCCACAATGTGTCCATCGCACGAACGATGACCGCACGCTCGAGTTGTTTCAATTGTTTTGGATCTGTAAATTGCTTTGTAACGGCATCATAAGACTCGTTGATCACCGACATGACCTCCTCGATAATGCGCGTTCGCTCAGAAGCAATCTGCAACTTGTCTTTCACAGCAATGATTCCGAGCGAAGCAAGTTTTGTTTTTTGCTCATCGTTCAGCGGCACAATTGTCTGCACGACCTCAACGATTTCTTTTGTATTTTTATCAGACAAGGAACCTTCTCCTGTATGAAAAAGCACGACCTGCTCTACTTCCCCTTCGATTACATCCAAAATAACCGATCGAAGCGCGACTATGTCTTCAGATGCAAACGCATCGAGCACCTCGCGACGACGACGGTAGATCACTTCGCGATGTTTGTTCAAAACATCATCATACTCAAGCAAATGTTTGCGTGTATCAAAATGATGACCTTCTACACGCTGTTGTGCTTTTTCAATGGACCCTGTCACCATCCCGTTTTCAATCGGCATGTCGTCTGGAATTCCAAGACGATCCATAATTCCTTTGACACGATCGGATCCGAAAATGCGCATGAGATCATCTTCCATGGAAACGTAAAACTGCGTAGAACCAGGATCGCCCTGACGACCAGAACGACCACGAAGCTGGTTATCGATACGGCGTGACTCGTGACGTTCTGTACCGATCACATGCAATCCACCAAGCGTGCGAACCTTATCCGCTTCCTCTTTATCCTGCGGATTTCCCCCAAGCATAATGTCCACTCCACGTCCTGCCATATTTGTTGCAACCGTGACCGCACCAAGGCGTCCGGCCTGCGCAATATATTCTGCTTCTGCGGCGTGATTTTTTGCGTTCAACAAATTGAATGGAATCCCTTCGCGTTGTAACAACGCACCAAGCAATTCATTTTTTTCAATCGAAATCGTTCCAATCAAAACAGGCTGACCTTTTTCATGCAATTCTTTAACGGCACGTGCAACGGCGAAAAACTTTCCTGTTTCGTTCTTATAAATTCGATCAGTTAAATCAAGCCGCTGATTGTTTGCGTGTGTTGGAATCGACGTGACATCGAGATTATAAATCTTGCCGAACTCCTCTGCTTCCGTTGCAGCCGTTCCGGTCATTCCAGACAGTTTATCGTACATGCGAAAAAAGTTTTGGAAGGTAATCGTGGCGAGCGTTTGGCTTTCACGTTGAACTTCCAATCCTTCCTTTGCTTCGATGGCTTGATGAATACCTTCAGAAAATCGTCGACCCTGCATCATGCGTCCCGTAAACTCGTCGACAATAACAACCGCGCCATCCTTCACGACATAATGAACGTCGCGTTTATAGAGCGCGTGTGCTTTTAAGGCAGAATCCGCATAGTGTTGCTGGTTCCCACCGACCGCGTATAAATTTTCAATCCCAAGTGCTTTTTCAATCTTCTCAATCCCAAATTCAGAAAGAGTCGCAGCACGCATTTTTTCATCCACGTTAAAATCCTCATTCACCGAAAGTGTTTTCATGATCTGCGCGAATCGCTGATACAATTCGTTCGATTCTTCCGCTGGTGCAGAAATAATAAGCGGGGTACGTGCTTCGTCGATGAGAATAGAATCCACCTCGTCTACGATGGCAAATTGCAAATCACGCATGACACGCTGTTCGAGCGTTGGCGCCATGTTGTCACGCAAATAGTCAAACCCAAACTCATTGTTTGTGCCGTACGTAATATCCGCGCGATACGCTTCGGGCCGCGTCGCAGGACGCAATCCGTTTTCGGCGGATGGATCAACGATGTATCCGCCTTCATGTTGAATAACACCTGTCGTCATTCCAAGCGCATGAAAAACTTTTCCCATCCATGCGGCATCACGTTTAGCAAGATAGTCGTTAACGGTCACAAGATGCGCTCCCTTGCCAAGCAATGCATTTACAAATAGCGGAGCGGTCGCGGTAAGTGTTTTTCCTTCACCGGTACGCATTTCTGCAATTCCGCGTCGGTGCAATACCAAACCACCCATCAGCTGCACATCATAATGTCGCTGACCAAGTGTTCGCTTCGCCGCTTCACGAACGGCAGCAAAGGCATCAAATAAAATCTTATCAAGGAGTTCGCCTTGTGCAAGTCGTTCACGTAAAATAGATGTGACACGTCGAAGCTCATCATCGGATAGCGTCTGATACTTCGGCTCAAGGACATTGATCTTCTCGACATCCCGAGACAAATCAGCGACAACTTTCTTATTTGGATCGCCAAAAATGGCATTAAAAAATTTCTGCATAATTCGACAGGCTCACTACCTGTAGTGAGCGAATTGTGCTCTAAAATCAAAGCGGGGTCAAGGGACCCCGCCTCTATTACTCCTTGTCAGGTCTTGGAACGCGCTGTTCATCTTTTATGCGTTCCTTGTGTTCCACAATTTGCCGACGGACGTCATCTTTACAAGTATCGATCGCCTCATACAAATCCTCCCGTTCCTCTTCTCCACGAAATACGTTTCCCAAAAAAACGACGTTCATTTCACACCGCATGTACGGTCCTTTATGGTGATGACGTGTGCTCTTCCCCACTTCAACATCCACAAGCACTGCGGGATCGTACGCATCGACAATTTTACTAATCGCGAGCAAACGTTCATCAACGTACTGCCGAATTGCATCCGTTAGTTCCATGTTCAACATCTTGATTTTCGTTTCCATATGAGTCGTTAAGTGACTAAGTCTTTAAGTCGTTGAGTCGTTGAGTACTTTAATGACTGAATGACTCAACGACTTAGCGACTCGTCCGTAAATACTGTACCTCTTCTTGCAACTGAATACCATACCGATCCTGGGCGCGCATTTTGACAAGACCAATCAGTTGCACGACATCACTCGCCGTTGCTCCACCAAGGTTCACGATAAAATTTCCATGCTCTGGACTAATTTGTGCATTCCCAATTTTTGTTCCCTTCAATCCAAGCTTGTCAATGAGCCAGCCGGCAGACACCCGCCGGCTGGACATCATCTCAGGCGTGAGTATATCGCCCGATGATTCAATGCGTTGCACATCTTCGTTTGTCGCGTCGTAGTTTTTAAAAATACATCCCGCGGATCCTGCATAGAGTGGCTGTGACGCTTTTCGTTTTGCAAGAGTGTCGTCCAGTTTTTTCAAAAGCGTTTCACGATCACCCTGTTTTAATTCCATGGTGACGGAGAGGACGATATCGGAAGAATGTTTAAGCGCAGAGTCACGATAGGCGAAATGGAGATCACTATTCAAAGCCACTTTTTTACCCACCAAAGCTTTAGTGTCGGTGGGAGTGGCGTCCGTCACAGACGGGACGAAAGTCCCAATGAACTCGGATCTTAATAATCGGACAGACTGAACAACCTGACTCATTTCTCCCCCAAAACAGCCTGCATTGCCGCGAACCGCCCCACCAATCGTTCCTGGAAGCGAGATCGCCCATTCCATGCCTTGCAAACCAGCATCCGCTGTCTGTCTCGCAACCGCCGCAGACATGGCGCCAGCCTCAGCGACAACTCGAACGGGACTAAAGTCTCTTTGAATAGTAATACCTCGCATGGCCATCTGGATCACAACTCCAACAAAGCCCTCATCACTTCCCAACGTATTTGACCCGCCACCAATAACACAAAACGGAACGTCCTGTTCCTTTGCAAACCCAATCGCTTCCATTACTTCCGCCTCAGAGCGTGCCTCAACATACCATCGCGCCGGTCCTCCGATGCGGAAATTGGTGTGTTTTGAGAGAGGTTCGTTTTCTTTTATGATCATAAAACGAGACGTCGAGCGAGATCGTCTATGTCTCCTGCTCCTTGCACAATGAGAACATCATTTGGCTGGATGAGATCGTTCAAAATTTTCTCAGCCTCTCCCAAATGAGCTACGTAATGCGACCCTGGAATTTTTGACACAAGATCGTGGCTTGAAATGCGGTGCGGGGTCAAGGGACCACGCCTATCGATTTCAACTTCTGTGCGTCCTTCGACGGAATAAATTTCTGAGACGACGAGAACGTCGGCACCCTTCAACGCTTCGACGAGCTCAGCGAGCAGGCTGAGTGTTCGGGCGTGTTGATGAGGTTGGAAACATAAGACGATGCGACGGCCTGGAAAAAACTGTCGTGCCGCCTCCAACGTCCCGCGAATCGCCGTTGGATGATGACCGTAGTCAGAAATCACTTCCGCTCCCCGCCAAACACCTACACGCTCAAATCTACGCCAAATTCCGGTGAACGATTCAAGGACACGTTTACATGTCTCAAACGGGACTCCCAACTCCATGGCGGCCGCTGTCGCCGCGAGAGCATTCATCTGATTAAATCGTCCTGGAATTTTCAAACGAAGATCATGAGTCTTTGTATTATAGACACCGGTTTCAAATCCAAAGGTCGTTTGATGACCTGTCACCAGTTTCTGTGATTCTGGATCATCTACATTCAAAACGATCATTCCCTTTCCCTTTAACTTGTCTGCGAATATCTGAAACGTCTCACGAATATGATCAAGATCGCGATAATAATCAAGATGGTCTTCTTCGATATTCGTGAGCACGATCATTTCTGGATTCAGCTGGAGCATGGCCGCCTTATACTCACACCCTTCCACGACAAAAAACCGTCCACCACCAACACGCAAATTTCCTTCCTTCCATCGAGGAACAAGTGAGCCAACAATCACCGTTGGATCGTATCCAGCCGCTTCCAAAATCAAACCGAGCATCGCCGTCGTCGTTGATTTTCCATTCGTACCAGAAACAACGATCGTGGAATACTCCTTAGACATGGCGCCAAGAAATTCTGGATAGGACCATTCTAGAATCCCGAGTTCTTTTGCTCGAACCCGTTCAACGTTTGTGTCAGGCACGGCAGGAGAATAAACAACAAGCTGAAGATCTGGATGAACCTGATCAGACGCATGTCCCAAGAAAATCTTTATTCCATGATGCTCCAAATCCTCTGTCATCTTAGATCGAGTCGCATCTGACCCAGTCACCTTTTTTTCCTGCGCCAAACACCATTTCGCCGCTGCGGAAACACCAATACCTCCCGCACCAATAAAATGAATTTGTTGTATGTCTTCAAGCATAATGGGTTCAGGTTACCTGAAAAAAAAATTACCGCCAAGTGGTGCTTAGCGGCTGAATGGGATTTCGATGCGATGAACGGAACCGTCTTGGTATCCGTTGGCACAAACATGCGTCTTGGTTTGCGAAAGATTCCAGATGAATGGGGCAACGAGCTGAGTTTTTCCATCCACGACAAGCCGACTTCCACGGTGCGGTTCTTGAACGATGTAGGAAATACGACCATGGTCGTCGATCTGTGCTTTTTCTACAGAACAGGGTTCTGTGATGGGCTTGCTCACATCTGAAATGAGTCGAACTTCCTTCGAATTTCCGTCGGTGTCCTGAACCACCACCAGTGCGACGAAATGGTTCGCGTCGGGTGACCACTGAAAGCCATCTGGTTCCATGGTAAACGATCCTTCGACCATCGTCAGGTCGTTCACAATCAGCTTGCGATGTCCTACCTTGTTTCGATCTGGAAGGATCAGAAGCGCCATGACATTTTGGGCAAAGGACGTCCAGAATTGAATGACGCATCCGTGCTCATCCGACGTGACAGGCAGCATTCGGTGACCATCCCACAACACATCCCCACTTTTCATTGAAAGAAGATGACCGTGATGGCCGCCCATCGGGAAACGTCGTACTCGTTTTGCGTGAAATTGCATCGGCCAAATCGGCGGGCCAGCTGTTTCAATCGGGAGATCCTCATACTCTGCTTCATTTGGGAACGAAAGCCAGAGTCCACGCATTTGCGCAACGGGTGACAACGGAACAATCGAAAACGACTGACCGTTTTCTCGAAACGATAGATCCGTTCCTTCGGTGACGATAATTTCTCGCCGACCGACCACGTACCGCTGCGCCCCTACTCCATGGGGCCCAACGGGCACATCACCAACCGGAGTCCGAACGAGATGAGAGAGCTCTGGAAGTTCCGTGCGAAAAAACACACCGTGCTCTGTCACCTTCCAAATTCCACACTTTCCTTCACGTTGTCCCCACACAACAACGCTCACTGCAGAGACATGCACAAGGATGACCCGATCAAACGCCGTGTCAACCAAATAAACAGAGGAGTGAATGAGACTCAGAGCGCTCCCAACTCCACGTACGACTTCGGCGACATATCGACCGTCGCAACTGGCGAGCACATGGCGATGAACGAGCAATTCTCCAAACCCATTCTGATGTGGGGTTTGAATACGGTGTAGATGCCTGAGTGGCGCTTCCACCCGATGTCGACTCGACGTTCCAAAGCGTACTAAACTGTGTCTTCCTGTCATGATTCTCCCTTTCTCACCTGTCGATGAGAGCATCAAGAACATACGTTGAATCGGCCAATTTGTCAAGAAAATGAAGGAGAAGTAAACTGTTGGCACTATGACAATCAACCAATTCGATCCAGACATTTCACGCATCCTTAACTTAGAACTGAATCGTCAGCGCGAAGGACTAGAAATGATCCCGTCTGAAAACTTCGTTTCTCCTGCTGTTTTAGAAGCTTTGGGCTCGATTGCAACAAATAAATACGCAGAAGGGTACATCGGAAAACGATATTACGGTGGCTGCCAACACATTGATGAAATAGAAGCGCTTGCCATTGACCGAGCAAAACAATTGTTTGGCGCAGAGCATGTGAATGTCCAGCCATTGTCCGGTGCGCCTGCAAACATTGCGGCGTATTCTGCCATGCTTGATAAAGGCGACACCGTGCTTGGAATGGATCTGTCGCACGGCGGACATCTCACACATGGCCATCCGGTCACCTACATTGCTGGGATTTATAATTTTGTACGATATAAAACCGCACCAGACGGATCAATTGACTACGACAATCTGCGTGCGATGGCGATCGAACACAAACCTAAACTTATTTTGGTCGGCTATTCGGCCTACTCACGTGACATAGACTATGCACGCGTCAAACAAATTGCAGACGAGGTTGGAGCACTCACGATGGCGGATATTGCACATATTGCCGGACTCATTGCAGCGGGTGAAATGAATAATCCAATTCCCCTTTTTGACGTCATCACAACCACAACTCACAAAACCCTTCGTGGACCTCGTGGAGGAATGATTATGTGTAAACAGGCGTTTGCAAAACAGATCGACAAGGCGGTTTTTCCTGGTTTGCAAGGTGGTCCGCACGAGAATGTGATTGCAGCAAAAGCGGTCGCGTTCAAAGAAGCGCTCGAGCCAGCATTCAAAGACTACGCACGACAGATCAAACTTAATGCAAAAGTGCTTGAACACGAATTTAGTTCAGCAGGATATAAAATCATGTTCGGTGGGACAGACAATCATCTTCTGCTCGTGGATGTGATGGGATCCAAAAATATAACAGGAAAGCAGGCACAGGTCGCGCTTGATCTCGCAGGGATCACCGTTAATAAAAACGCCATCCCCGACGACACACGTGGACCGATGGATCCGTCCGGTATCCGATTCGGAACACCAGCCTTGACAACGCGCGGAATGAAAGAAAAGGAAATGAAACAGGTTGCAAGTTGGATGGACAACGCGATCCAGAACTGGCAGGATATCAAGCAACTCGAGAAAATCCGTCAAGAAATACTCATACTCACAGGTCGTTTCCCTCTCTACTCCGATATCTCCTATTAAATGTGGACCGAGAACTAACGCAATACGATTCAACGGAGGCGCTTGCTTTACGGCAGGCGCTTTATAGTTACGCAATCGGTCCGACTCGTGGGGATGTTGTGCGAAATGCGATGGATGGATTTGAAGGTATGTCTGTTCTGGATGCTGGATGTGGAAATGGAAAGTTGATTGCAGAAATTTTGCATCCATTTCGTGATGTGACCGTGACCGTCCTTGACCCATCTGAAGCGATGGTCACAGAAGCAGTACGACGATGCTCTTCGTGGCAAACGATCGGAATGGTTACAGACCTTTCAACCATTCAGATCGGTCGTTTTTTTGATCGGATTATCCTTGGTCATGTATTGCACTTAACAAATGATCCAGTGCTCGCGATTGAAAACGCTATTCGCCATCTACAGCCGAGTGGTCGATGCATCGTTACCATGCATAGTGGTTCAGATTTTCCAAAACGTCGAGAATGGATTTCTTGGTTTGAACGGACGTTCCATAATCAGTATCGCGCCAAAAGAGATACATTGAATCTTCAAAATATCGAAACATTCACAACGGGACTTGCGGGCACCTTTAAAAAGCAACTCATCAAGACGGAAATCTGTCTTACAGACCCAGCTCCATACCTTGATTACATCAGCACGGAACGACACCGTTTTGAACACGAACCAACGGACGAAGAATGGAAGCTGTATCACGACCATGTTCGCACAGACATCGAATCGACCATCGCGCGACATGGTGTATTCGTCGAACAACACGACTGGGGCCTCGTCACGATTCAGTTATCATGATAGTATTGCCGTCATGGCAATTATTCTTGACGGACGTGCAATCGCGGCGCGGATTCGTGACAAAGTTAAAATGCGAGTAGAGGCAATGACCGTTCGGCCTGGTCTTGCTGTTATTTTAGTTGGAGACGATCCAGCGTCGCATTTGTACGTTTCACTGAAACAGAAAGCTTGTAAAGAGGCTGGGATTGGCTTTGAACTCTTTTTGTATCCAAGCACAGAACCAACGGATTCACTTATTGGACACATTAAATTATTAAATCAGCGTCGGGACGTTACTGGCATCCTTGTCCAACTTCCCCTTCCGAACCAGAATACAGATCAAGTCATCGCGGCGATTCATCCAAACAAAGATGTCGACGGTTTCCATCGTGAAAATATGCGAGCCCTTTCTGAAGGCCGCCCCGGCATCGTCCCTGCCCTAGCCCTCGGGATCATGAAACTCGTCGGCGAAGCTCTATCTATCTCCCCTCCTTTTTCCGCCAGCGGGCGGATCAGCCCTCTGGCTGACAAAGGAGGGGTTAGAGGTGGTTATCGTTCCGCCGTAATCGTCGGCAGCGCGATCTTTGCCGAACCGCTTCGCTATCTGTTCGCAGAAAATCATATCACGACTGAACGTGCTGACGCAGACGACACTCATCTCGCAGAAAAAACAAAAACCGCAGATGTACTTATTGCCGCGGTCGGTCAGCCTGGGCTCATCACTGGGACTATGATCAAGCCAGGAGCTATCATCATCGATGTTGGCACAACACGCATCGAAAACAAAACAGTCGGAGATGTCGATCAGACCTCTGTCGAAGCGATTGCTGGCGCTCTCAGCCCTGTCCCAGGAGGAGTTGGTCCAATGACCGTTGCGATGCTTATGCTGAATATACTGAAGGCGAGAGATATACAAACGAGAATGTAAAATCACTTTGCATTCCTAGTACCCTGACCCACCCATCCCGCCAGCAATATCGATGCGACGTTAATAAGTTGAACTTGAAATGCGGCTGTCGTAAAAGCGAGCGTCCATGGATAGCCGTAGATAGGCACCATGAGAACAGCATTTGCAATCATTGTCAATCCAATCCAAACAGCAATAACAAGAAAACGCATGGACCAATCATTTTCAACATTTTTTCTGAAATAAAGCCATCCAAAAAACAGATACGCAAGAGGAGTTGAGGCAAGCATCATCATGTAAATAATAGCATGATCAATTATCTGAAGAAAGACGTAGAGAAAAAAACTTGAGGTGTAACCAAAGAGAAATGCGAGCAACCAAAATCCAAGGAGACGCTTGAGAGAGGTGGTGTGGATATTCATATGCCAAGAGGATTTGGGAGATTAGAATAGGGTTAAGAGAATGCCGGAAGCGAAGATGATCACAATTCCATAGAGGACGATTCCGGGCATGTTGAGACAAATGTGTTTGCGATTTGGCATCCGCTGGCGCATTTTTTTATACATGCACACAACAAGAATTCCAAGAACTCCGCCAAAAACAGAGCCGACGAATGATAAAACATCTACGAGCTCACGAACACCAAATGTGTACAAGAGAACTGGGATGCCAACAGCAAGAGAAACCGCCAGTTTTTTACTCATGTGTACGTCGTAACGAAACGTATTCGTTAATTCTATCCCAACAAGGGTAAAAATAGATAAAACAGTGATACTCCCAAGAAGTGCTGCAACCACGCGAAAGGTGTCCCCAAGTACGACGACCAAACCGTCAAACGCCATTTCTGTTGTGTGAGACCCAAGCGCGGCAACAACGATCAATCCGAATAAAAGATAAAGAACTGTGATCGCGGTCATGGCTATTATCACTGCACGAGGGAGATGGTGCTCGTATTTCTGTCCAAGCACTGCTTTCATTTCAGGAATCACTCCCATGCCACCAAGCGCGAATAAACTAACCCCATAAGGCAATAGGGCGAATTTCCAATCAACCCCTGCTAAATTTGCAAACGAAATGTGTGGGAGCGCATCAAACATGATGAACGCGAATAAGAAAAGTAATACAGCAACGATCAATATCTCAAGTTTGGCAATAAACTGAATCCCTCGATAAATAAAGGCACAAGCAAGACCCGCAAGCAACAACGCATACCAAAACGACGACCCTCCCATGCTCGACGAAAAAACCGCGTGCATAAACGACCCTCCAACGATCATGTAGGCGACCATCGATCCCCACAAACCAAAAGCAAGAGCGATTGCCGCAAATTGTCCCCATCGTGGTCCTAGATGTGCGCGAACATATCCGGCAAGACGATGTGTTCCTTGCGTGTGCAACGCAACTTCTGCATACATCAGCTGCATGAGCGTCAATAACGCCGCGATTCCGAGAAGGATAAGCGCCCCAAGAGCAGGACCACTTTGTGCAAAAGCGAATGGGATTCCAAACACCCCAACTCCGACAATAGAGCCGATCATGGTACCAACCGATCGAAGGAACGGAGACGAGAAAGATTTCATGCACAGATTATACCATATCTGTCCCCCCTTGGGCCGTTCGACAGCCTTGCTCTGTTCAATTGGAGTGATAAGATGCCTTCGATTCTATGGGTGTCGAACGCATTCCTCCACAAAACCTTGAAGCCGAGCAATCTTTGCTTGGAAGTATTCTGATTGATCAAGAAGCCATGATGAAGGTTGGAGATGTCATTCATGCGGATGATTTTTATCGCGACTCACACCGATTGATTTTTGATTGTGTCACTGATCTCTTTGAACGTCACGAACCTGTTGATATTTTGACCGTCGGGAATCGTCTTGAAGAAAAAGGAAAGCTTCAACATGTCGGCGGTCGTTCCTATCTTGTTGAACTTTCAAATGCGGTTCCTACCTCTGCTCACATCGTGCACTACGCAAGCATTGTCCAAAAGAAAGCATCTCTTCGACGTCTTATTGATGCCGCAACACACATCACAAAACTTGGATACGAGGAGGAATCGGACATCGACATCACTCTCGATGCTGCAGAACGGACGCTTTTCACCGTCTCACAAAACCTTACAAAGAATGCCTTCGTACCGATTTCGAGAATATTGTCTGAGGCATTCGACCGTATTGACGAATTGCATCGCGAACGTGGAAAATTACGTGGAGTGCCGACTGGATACAAGGAACTCGATGATCTGCTTGCAGGACTACAAAAATCCGATCTGCTTATTCTTGCTGCGCGCCCATCTGTCGGAAAAACATCGCTCGCCATGGACATCGCTCGTAACGTAGCGCTCAAAGGAAAAGTTCCTGTTGGCATTTTTTCACTCGAAATGTCAAAAGAACAACTCGTTGATCGTATGATTTGTGCTGAGGCGGGAGTGGACCTGTGGAAAATGCGTACCGGCAGACTGTCCGAACGCGACGAAGATTTTCCTCGCATTGGCCATGCACTGGGTGTGTTATCCGAAGCTCCTATTTTTATCGATGACTCCCCTGCACTCACCGTGATGGAACTGCGCACTAAAGCGCGACGCATGCAGGCTGAACATGGACTTGGACTCATTATCATCGACTACTTACAGCTCATGGAAGGGCGAAACAAAAAAAATGGCGGGGACGATAATCGTGTGCAAGAGGTCTCGGAAATTTCGCGCGGATTAAAACAAATTGCCCGCGAGCTCTGCGTCCCCGTCTTGGCACTTGCCCAGCTCTCTCGTGCGGTCGAAATGACAAAACCTGCGATCCCACGTCTCTCGCATCTGCGCGATTCCGGCTCCATCGAGCAGGATGCAGACGTCGTGATGTTTATCTATCGAAAATCTGCAGATAGAAATTATCGCGAAGAAGACCTCGCTCCAGAAGAAAAAAATATCGCAGAAATTCACATCGCAAAACATCGCAACGGCCCAACTGGAATGGTCCGTCTCTTCTTCGACCGCACCCGCACATCCTTCAAAAACCTCGACATGCGCATGAATCAAAGTGCCTCCTCTTCAGCCCCCATGAGCGCCCCACCACCATCCGCTCCTCCACCAATCGATCACACCTTCATTCCTCCACCAGGCGAAGCTCAGTAGAGAGTAGCGTGTAGCGTTTAGCGTTTAGTTTTGGTACTATTCTCTCAACGATTTACAAACACTAAACGCTACACGCTAAACGCTACACGCTAAACGCTACACGCTAAACGCTACACGCTACACGCTAAACGCTACTCGCCATTCAATCTTCTATGTTCTCAAAAATCAAAGCAATCAAAGACCTTCGTAACCAAGCCAAGCAGATGCAAAATACGATGGAAGAAATTACTGCCGAAGGATCGGCGGGTTGGGGAAAGGTGAAGGTTAAGATGAATGGAAACCAAAAAGTGCTTTCTATTGAGATCGCTGATGAACTCATGAGCGACAAATCGAAGCTTGTTTCCATACTCATCGAAGCCTTCGCAGACACGACTAAAAATTTACAAAAAGAAATGGCTGGGAAGATGAAAGACATGGGCGGGATACAAGAAATGATGAAAGGACTTGGCATGTGAGACGGTTTCCGGAACCAATTCAAAACTGCGTCGCTTCTTTTTCGCGACTCCCAGGCGTAGGGCCAAAAACGGCTCTGCGTTTTGTGTATTATCTTTTAAAACTTCCACGACATGATTTAGAAGTCATGGCGCGGTCGATCACGACGCTTTCTGACGCCATCAAAACCTGTTCCACCTGTTTCACCTATTGCGAAAAAGATCTGTGTGAAATCTGTTCGGACACGAAGCGCGACCTCACAGCAATCTGTGTCGTTGAAGAGCCACGAGACATTTCCACACTCGAGACAACGAACGTATATCATGGGCGCTATCATGTGCTTGGCGGTGTCCTTAATCCAATCGATGGAATGACACCAGATGTTCTCAGAATCAAAGAGTTGATCGAACGCGTAAAATCAGACCTCTCGATCAAAGAAGTAATCCTCGCTCTTTCACCAACAATCTATGGCGAGACAACGATGATGTATCTGTCAAAACAACTCGCTCCATTAGGTCGTCGTGTCACTCGTTTGGCTCGTGGACTGCCGATTGGCGCAAGTCTTGAATACGCGGATGAAATCACGTTAGGTGATGCATTAAAAGGACGACGCGACGCATAGCTGCGAATTACGAATCGCTGCGAATACTACAAATACTACGAATGGCCACAAATCGATTTGTAGCGTTTCGTAGTATTTGTAGTATTAGTAACGATTTGTTATTCGCAGCCGTTATTCGCAGCCGTTATTCGCAGCTATGCGTCGCGGCGACCTCGCATCGCATCACCTAACGTGATTTCATCCGCGTATTCAAGACTTGCGCCAATCGGCAGTCCACGAGCCAAACGAGTGACACGA
>CAYYFM010000011.1:0-27909 GCA_964471375.1 uncultured Gammaproteobacteria bacterium | reverse complement strand
TAACCCTAAAGATGTCGCCTTGTCATTAGTTTTAGAGGCGACAGAAGTCATGGAACACTTTCAGTGGAAGAGTAAGGAGGAGATGGAGAAATATATAGAAACGAATAAATCTGATATTGGTGAGGAATTGGCCGATGTTTTGTATTGGGTACTTCTGATGAGTGCTGATCTCAATATTGATATTCTGAACGCATTGGAAAAAAAGATAGAAAAGAATGAAGAAAAATATCCGGTTGAAAAGGCAAGGGGTAATGCTAAAAAGTACACCGTTTTAAAAAAATTATGATTGTTTACTCTGCGACTAAAAAGGAGTTTTCCGAAGACGTTCTTGGTAATCAAATTGAGAAAAAGATTTTATTATCCTTTGTTCGAGAGACTGGTCATTCCACAGGTAAATCAGAAGTTGCATCTTGGCAGAATTCGATGCGGTACATGGATACAGTGATATCCGATTCGGAAATTCCTGATGATGTTGGCATAGCAATTGAATACAAGATTCCGCAAACCTCGAAGAGGATTGATTTCATTTTGACTGGTACCAATAGTGAGAATACGAGGACTGCGATCTTGATCGAACTTAAGCAATGGAGCGAGGGTATTTCTATGAGTGAGAAGGATGGAATTGTCGAAACGAAGTTTTTTGGAAACGAGATGGGGTCAGGTCTTGTTTTTTGCTAGTGACTCTTTAAAAGACAAATAGCAAGACCTGACCCCAATATTTCCATTTATGCAAAAAAGATTTCTTGTGTATCTTGTCGCGGTGGTCGCGCTCGTCTTAGCGGGTTTCGTATTTAAATTCTTCAGCACTTCCGAAATTAAAAATGTCTCGCGAAGTGGTTTTTATATCGGTAATCAGGTCTGGAGCGAGAATATTAAAATTACCGGTGACACGACTATACTTGGGAATTTGACTGTTCTGCCCGGCACGATTGTGCGCTTTGTGGTTGGCGACGATCAAAAAACTGGCGATGAAGTTGCGGCCGACGGGTACAACGATTTGGATCCCACGCGCCTTTTTTCTTATACCACCACGCACTCCAGCTTATACGTCTTGCGTAAGATCATCGCGATCGGAACAAAAGATGTTCCCATTACCTTTACGTCCGCAAGCAAAATCCCAACGTATGCCGATTGGGAAGCAATAATTTTCAGCGGGAACGGGAGCATTCTTGATCATATCATCGTTGAGTACAGCCGGAACGGCGTAAATCCGATTGGCAGACAACCAGACAGCATACTTCGTAATAGCGTTGTCAGACATACGTTATGGGGCGCGGTTTCTTCGGGATCTTCACCTATTCAGGTTTTGAATAATCAGCTTTCGGACTGCGGGCATGAGGGCGTAGACATACAGCGCGGAACGCAGATTGTTCGCGGGAACACGATTGAGGATTGCCACGCCGGAATCGTCGTGCTGGGCGGGTCGCCGGTGATCGAAGACAATATCATCAGAAATATCAGTGATGGCATACATGTTGATGCAAAAGCAACGCCCATCATCAAAAATAATCAAATCATGCTGGCCTCGCCTGAAGATGATCGCGAGTGGCGTTATGGAGAGTTTGCCTATCATCTTTGGAGCCCGCCGACCGTTGATGCACCATAAATAATCGTATGGAAATCCTTTACATCGCTATTCTGACGCTTATTGCCGCGACGATTGGTACCGTCACGGGTTTTGGCACGTCAACGCTCATGATTCCGGTGTTGGTGATATTTTTTCCGCCGGTGGAGGCGATATTTTTGGTGGCGATTATTCATTGGTTTGGCAATATCTGGAAAATCGCGCTTTTTCGCCATGGCTTCAACGCGCGTCTGTTTGTGTTGTTTGGAGTCATCGGACTTGTTACCAGTTATCTTGGAGCCTCTGTCTCGCTTGGAGCGAACGAGGAAATTCTGCTGAGAGTTCTTGGTGTGTTCCTTGTGGGATACGCGTTATTCATCCTGTTTGAATCCAAATTTAAGATACCCTCTGGAAACATCACGGCACTCGTTGGTGGAGGATTGTCCGGATTCTTTGCCGGAATGTTTGGCGTTGGCGGAGCGATCAGGAGCGCGTTTCTTTCTGCTTATGATTTACCGAAAGCTGTTTTCATTGCCACCGCCGGAGCGATTGGCCTTCTGGTAGACTCCACTCGCATTATCACCTACTTCACGGGAGGTGCGACATTACCAAGAGAGTTATGGTATGGACTGATTCTGTTCATTCCCGTTTCTTTTCTTGGCGCGCGTATTGCCAAAAAAGTTATCGACCGGATCCCGCAGAACAAATTTCGTATCGTGATTGCCGTGTTTCTGCTCGCCATCGGCATTAAACTTCTTGTCTGGTCGTAGATGTCAGACCCCGAATCCGTTTGACCATTAAAATAACAATGGGTTTGGGCATTTTTAGCACGATCCGGTCCCGACCTGACCTCGATGGTCAATAAACCCAAACAGTCATCATGAACAAGGAGACACGAATAGGGATCTTTGAAAAGGCTTTGTTTCCGTAAATCGTATTTACGAGGTGGATTTATAGCCAAAGTTAATGTACATTTTGCATGTATGAAAGTATTTCTTCTCAGCCCTATAGCTCACCAGTTGTTGAGCGACGAACAAATGAGACAGCTTCGATCTTCGTGTGAACTTGTCATCATAGACAAGATAAAGCCGATGCAAGAACTACATGATCTTATCAGTGGAGATGAAGATCGGATTCTTGCTATCGATCCAGACTTTTGTAAGTGGAAAATTACGAACGACGACATCGATAGAATTCCAAATCTGAAGGCGATTATTCTCCAAACAACTTCTTTCAGTTATCTCGATGTCGCGTACTGCAGACAAAAGGGTATTTCAGTTATGAATCTTCGTGGTTTCTCAAGCCTTGCCGTTGCTGAGTGGGCAATGATGGCGGCGTTGAATCTTGCGCGCAAAATTCCTCTCCTCATCAAAAATGGATGGAAGCTCGACTTCAACAAGCATAAGGGATACGAACTTCGCGGAAAAACAGCGGGAGTTATCGGACTAGGAAGAATCGGAAAACTTGTCGCAGAAAACTGCAAAGGTATTGGTATGGAGGTGAAATATTGGTCGCGACGAACACGCGATGAACGTTTTGCACTTACAGAACTTTCAGCACTCATGGCTTCGTCTGATGTTATCTTCTTAGCGCTCCCACGAAATGATGAGACAGCTGTGTTGCTCACAGAACCTTTGCTGAGGAGTATGAAAAAATCAGCCATCTTCGTGCGCACGGGATTCGCACCAAACCATGAACTCATTCTCCAAATGATCAAAGATGGCGATCTTTACGGCTACGCGTTTGACGAAGACGAATCGACATTCAATGAATGTGATGGAAACGTATGGGCAAGCCCACCGAACGCCTGGCTTACGAATGAGTCGACAATGCGTAATGCAGAACAATGGGTAGATGCCATTGTTCGCGCGATAAAGGGAGAGTACTTAACCCTTGTGAATTAACGATGCACGATGGGGGTCAGGTCTTGTTTTTTGCTAGTGA
Source organism: uncultured Gammaproteobacteria bacterium (assembly GCA_964471375.1). GTDB lineage: Bacteria > Patescibacteriota > Patescibacteriia > UBA9934 > GWF2-40-263 > YC12-FULL-57-11. The sequence continues at coordinate 24,401 of CAYYFM010000011.1, read as the reverse complement.
CTATTGTAATAGACAAATAGCAAGACCTGACCCTAATATTCTAACTTTATAAAGCTTATGATATTTTGACGAACTTTATAAAGTTTGATAATCTGCTATTGTCTATGACTACTCGTCAAAAGCTTGAAATCATCAAAACTTCGTTGGGGATCACCCAGACAAAGCTGGCCGAAAGGTTTGGTATTTCCTTTGCTGCATTCAATAGCTGGTGGACGGAAAAATCTGTACCGCGCTCGAAGATGCTGGTGGCAATCGATGATCTGTTTTTAGAAGTCACAGGTCAGAAAATTATTTCATCGGCTCAACTAACCGTAAAAAAACTATCATTAAAAAAACAGTCAGCCGCGTATCGGAGTGTCATGACTGAGATCCTGAATCACCCAGACATTCGAGATCAATTTATTCTCAAACTTACATACCACAGTAACCGCATTGAGGGTAGTACACTCACGGAACCAGATACCGCAGCGGTTCTTTTTGATAACGTCGCTCTGCCTGACAAAACCATGTCAGAACAGCTTGAGGCAAAAAATCATCAAACGGCTCTCAATTATTTATTTGATCAGGTACGAAAAGGAGAGAAACTTGATGAGGAATTTGTTCTCAGACTTCATGGTATTCTCATGAACGGCGTACGACCGGATGCTGGATCGTATCGCCGTCATGCTGTGCGAATCGTCGGCGCAAACGTCCCGACGGCCAATTATCTCCGAATACCAGATTTGATACCAATCGTTATCAATGATGTTGCAAAGGCGACAAACAGAAGTGACATCGTCGGTATCTCAGCCGCTGTTCATGCTCGATTCGAAAAAATTCATCCCTTCTCCGATGGTAATGGTCGTGTCGGCCGTTTACTCATGAATGCCGTGCTCCTTAAGGCAAACTACGCGCCCGCTGTCATTCGTCAGGAACAAAAGCGCCTGTACTACACGTATCTCCACAAGGCTCAGACCAAGGGCGACCATAGCCAATTGGAGGATTACCTTTGTGATGCTGTTCAGGACGGATTTTCGATTCTCGAACGCACTGACACCAAGTAACGATAAATTACGGTTAAGGGTCAGGTCGGGATTCGGGAATGAGATAGATTGAATGCCGTTGAGATCAATGAGAGATGTCATCTAAATATTCAATTCACAATATGTCGAGCTGTACAAAAACAGCACACCAAAATTCCCGAATCCAGCCCTGATCATTAGTTTTTGTAGAAAGTCATCAGGATTTTTCTGGTGATTTTTGCTATACTATTTGTTGCGTATGAAATCCAAAAACAAAATCAAAAATCAGCTCGCTGTGTATCAAGCCAAGTCTGGCGCGATTGAGCTTAAGGCGGATGCGGCAAAAGAGACCATTTGGGCGACGCAAGCACAAATTGCCGATATTTTTGTTGTCGAGCGTTCTGTGGTGACAAAGCACATCCGTAATATTCTTGGCAATAAGGAGGTGTTGGAGAAAAGCAATGTGCAAAAAATGCACATTGCAAATTCGGATAAACCCGTAACTTTTTACTCTTTAGATATTATTTTAGCCGTCGGCTACCGTGCAAATTCGATCAAAGCAATCGAGTTCCGCCAATGGGCCACCAAGGTTTTGCGTCAGCATATCACTTACGGTTACACAATCAATCGCACAATGATCTCGGCTCACTACGACGAGTTTATGAAAGCTGTTGGTGACATTAAATCTTTACTTCCTGTAAATCAGGTTGTTGATTCGGCTGGTGTTCTTGAACTTGTCCGTTTGTTTGCCGACACGTGGCTTTCGCTCGACGCTTACGATAAGGATTCACTTGATGTAAAAGGTGTTACAAAGAAACAGACGACGATTACAGCGAAGGAACTTGGGTCTGCGTTAGTCCAACTGAAACAGCAGTTAATGAGCAGGGGAGAGGCAACAGAATTATTCGGAGCAGAACGATCAGCGGGAGGAATTGACGGAATCGTCGGGAATGTCATGCAATCATTTTCCGGCAAGCCGATGTATCCAAGTATCGAAGAAAAAGCAGCACACTTGCTTTACTTTGTCGTGAAAAATCATCCGTTTACCGACGGGAACAAACGCTCTGGTGCATTTGCGTTTGTGTGGTTTTTGCGCCGTGCCAAGCGGCTTGATCCCACCCGCATGTCTCCTGAAGCATTGACTACGCTAACTCTTTTAGTTGCTGAAAGTAATCCAAAGGATAAACAAAAAATGATCGGCTTGATATGTCGATTACTGATTTATAAACCAAATAAGTCGTCATGAACGAGGGGGCACAAATTATCTTATGAGACAGACAGGTGAATTTTTACGAGAGACAGAGTATTTATTTGTGTAGGCTAACAACATAATACTATAAAAAACATATGGAATTATCCAAAGATCAGCAGAGGATTTTCTTGCTGAAAAAAATCAGGCGAATTTCTCTTTGGCTTTTGATCCCCGCGATTCTTGGAATCAGCTTGACGGCGAATACGGTACAGGTTCGGATGATCGGGGCATTCTGCATTTTTGTTGGAACGCCAATCATCACGAGCGGCCTCATAATGGTCGTTCGACGTGAGGCCAAGATGGGTGGAAGGGGAGTGGGAAGTCACATCGTTCGCGGATTCGGGGCCGTGGCATATGGCTGGTTAAACGTATTTTTTGGCTCGCTTATCTTTCTGTTCGGCTCGGCCGCACTCGTGCTTCCATTTGGATTTTTTTCTTAAGTAATTTTTATGCCATTCATTTCAGGATCTCAGACCCATCGTAGTGCAGGTATTATTCTTATTCTCGTCGGCGCGGCCGTCGCCATTGGCGAATACATTGGCTGGAGACTGACGGAAAGCGTCTTCGCGTACCTCATTGCCATTCCACTCGTCTGCATCCCGTCCGGGATTTACATGGCGGCGACGGGGAAAAATCCGTTTGAGAAGTTTAAGAGATAGGTTTAGGAATGGCGATCTGACGAAGTGAGGAAAAGTTGGTATACTTTTGTATATGCGTAACGACCTCTTCCAACGTCGAGTACGAGGCTTGTGTGCTTGGTTTTTTCTCATGATGTTGATTGCGATAGGAATCACACAACAATACCTTTCACATGGCTCACTGATGGTGCTTGATGACCAGATCGCTCATCAATTGTTTCTTGTTCGTGGGCCGATGGGACTTTCGTTTTTTGAGTTTGTGACGCTGTTTGGAGATGCGATGGTTGTTATTGTTGCGGCCGTTGTTGTGACGACCGTTCTTTGGAAAAAGCGAGAGCGGTTGTTTGCGATCGGTATTTGGCTCGCGCTTGTACCAAGCGAGGCGGTGACTTTTTTTGGAAAGATTTTTTTTCATCGTCCGCGTCCAGCGTTTGAAGCGATTACGGAGAATTCTTTTTCCTTTCCAAGCGGACATGCGACGAGCGTCGTTGCATTTTATGGATTTCTGCTTTACCTCTATTTGAGAAAACAAAAATCACAAAAAGCGCGTCTCGTCGCGATTTTGAGTTTCGTCACACTGATTATTCTTGTAGATCTCAGCCGACTCTATCTTGGGGTTCACTATTTGAGTGACGTTCTTGCGGGAAACATCGTTGGATTTGTTGGTGTATTGTGTGCGATTATGTTCGTTGAAAGAAGGTCCGTATGATAAGTAAATTGTGATATGATAGATGCTCTATGAAACCATTACGACTTTTTATATCACTCGCCCTTGTTCTTGCAGTAGGGATGATTATTTTTTTCTTTCTTGCTCGGCATGCGAAAGTGAAACGTATGCAATTGATTTCGGAACCTGTTGGAATAGAGACATTCACAAAGCCAGCTTTGACTGTGACGGTCCCTGACACAACACCTGTATCTGCAGGGAATATTGACACACACATGCATTTTGGTGGAAAACTCTCCTCGGGTGAAATGAAAAGTTTGTACGCGAGTGCGGCGGGATATCTTATTGAAAACATGGATGCTGTTGGATTAGAGAAGGCAATTCTTGTTACGGTTCTTAGTCCATCAGCTACGCTGAGCGGGGAGGGAATCGAACAGCTTACTGCTGCGACGATCGCACTGTATCCTGACCGTTTGTTTCGCATGGCTGGCGGGGCACAGCTTGGAACCATTATTGAAGCAACAGATCCGGATGCAGTAACACCGTCTATTCAAAAAACATTCCGAACTCAGGCGGTCGCCTTGTTAGATGCGGGTGCCATTGGTTTTGGAGAGATGATTACGCTTCATCCATGTCTTGGCTCGAAGCACAACTATCAGTTTGCACCGCCAGACCATCCATTGTTTCTCCTTCTTGCAGATATTGCGGCTGAGCGCGGTGTTCCAATCGATCTTCACGCAGAAGCAGTTGCACAAACGCGTCCAATGCCAGAAAATATTCAGCGAGCTTGTGATCAGAATCCTGACACACTTGAAGCGACTATTCCGGCGATCGAATCGCTTCTTGCGCATAATCGTTCCGCAAATATTGTTTGGCAACACATTGGTTGGGATAATACAGGCGAAATGACTGTCAAACTTCTCCGTCGACTTCTTGAAACACATTCAAATTTGTTTCTGGCGTTGAAGGTCGAAGAGCGTGGTTTTCAAGTAGGAACAAACAATCAGGTCCAGATGCTAAATCGTATCGTAGATTCGAATGGAGAGATCGGACAGGATTGGCTCGACCTGTTCGAAGATTTTCCTGATCGATTCATGATCGGTGCCGATGAATTTGTAGACGCGTCTGGTGAACGACCGGTCGGTGCTGCATCCTTGGATGCCACATGGAAAATGGTCGATCAACTTCCGGCAGATCTTGAACAAAAATTTGGTTCAGAAAATGCAGCACGCGTGTATGGACTTGAATAGAAAGAGGTTTGGCAAAAGAGGGTTGGGTGTTGCTATTTCTTACGAACTCGTATAAGCTCCACCGATTCCTCGTGAGGCTTTTAAACATCGAAATTTTTTTGTATGGCATTTACACCTCGTTCAGGCGGGTCGAAGGGCGGAAAAAAGTTTGGCGGGTCGTCTCCTTGGAAAAAACGTGGGGGAGCTGACACAGGTCCTTCGATGCTTTTTCCCGCAACATGTGCAACATGTGGCAAGGAGTGTCAGGTGCCGTTTAAACCGAATGGACGTAAACCTGTTTTGTGCAGCAATTGCTTTGAAACGGATGGTCCATCTGAGTCAAGAAAGTTCGATCACACCCGTCCAGAACGATCAGGACCTTCTGCGACAGATGCGCAATTAAAAATGATCAACACAAAGCTTGATGCGATTCTCAAACTTCTGAATGATGTATAAAGTGGAAAAGAAAAAAGTCCTCCGACGTCTGTCGAGCTTAGCTCGATAGGTCGGAGGACTTTTTCTGTTAGACCGATCTGACTATTCAGCAGCTTCTGTTGCTGGTTCGTCCGCAGCTGGTGCTGCAACTTCTGGTTCTTCAGCTGGGTTTTGTGTGTCGTCCATAAAATTCATGGTTAACAGATTTAGAACCGAAGTTTACTTGGGTAAGAGAATTACGTCAATGCTTGTGCATTGAAAATGCATTTTCAGATGTCTTTGTGATAGAATCCATGTGTATGGGAAATGAGTTTACAACACAACAGGAGTTGATTGATCGCGTAGGGGATGTGTTTCGTGAGCAACGTGAACCGAAGTATCCAACGGTTCGTGAGAAGTTGCTTTCGGGAATCGTAAAACCTGATGTTCACGTTTTTTTCTCAAGTTTCGATCATCTGAATCCTGCGTACCCGAGTCGAATTGTGACGGGGAAGTTGCGTACGGATGGAATTGTCGAAGCGTTGCAGAGCGAAAAAGTTGAAGGAGTGAGTGTGATGCTTGATCTGATCGCTCCAAGCAGCGACCGTCAGAATGAAGGGGGTGGGTGGAGCCTTGGGCTTGGAATTGTTCCGGATCAGCTCACGCGTATTTTGCGTGATCGAGAAACTTTTTATGCAAATAACGAATTGATTGCGCTTGATCAGGAGGAGATTCTTCGTGTCTTTTCTGAGCGACTTCCAGATGCGTTGCGTCCACATGGGCTTTCTTCTGACGAACAACATTTGTATCAAGCACAGATGATCGAACGACTCACTCGACTTCTTGGAATATACCATTTTGCTGTCAGCGAATCTTGTTTGCGTGGATTGTCTGGGTCTGAAGCGATTCAGGAATTACGCAAAGCGATGGAACAATCGATTGGTTTTGATACGCGATGGATAACGGAGATTCGACAGTCCGCCATGCTAAAAAATATCGCGGATGCGCTCGAGGAAATGACACGTCTTGGATTTCCATTTTGGAAAATGCCGGGACAGGAAGCAACTTCCTTTTTACGTTTTGTGAGCGATAAGGGGACGGAGGGAGGAAATGTTATTCATGATGGAGGTACGTTCACTTTTTTTGATCGAAACAAAAAACCGGGTAGAACGATCAACGAGAATGCAATCTTTGATCTGATGCGTAAAGGGGAAGTGGTTCCTAGAACAAACTTGTTGTTATTTGCCACGATGACCGCACCTGAAATCCCCCATTTTGGGAATACATATAAGCTCGAGCAGGCAAGCGTTGATTGGCTACAGGTTCAGGGTGACCGACTCAAAATCGAGACGGATTTTCACAATTCGATTCCGCTTGGACATGTAGCAATAGGAGGGGGAAAGCCACGTTCACTTCTGACGCTCAGTATGCTACATTTTCCTCGCGAGCAATTGCGGAAGATTATTGAGCGTATTTCAGAAACAGGAGAAATGCCTCCAGAGGCACCGTTTGGTCAAATGCATGAGTAACTTATGTACGCGGACGCACACTGTGATATTTCTGATAGCATCTTGTATGCGTATCCCGAAAAACGGGAACAGTTCGGATTGTTTCGTCCGACCGAAGCTCGTTGGTCACCACATCAAATTGACGTTGATGGGATACGAAAAGCAGACACAAAATTAATGGTGTGGTCCATGTGTCCGATTGAGATCAATGCCAATCCGATGCGTGTCTCGGACCGATATGACGAATTTCTTCGACATCTCGATCTGTATGAAGAACTATTGTCGCGATTCGACGATCATTTCACTCTCATTTCGTCTGCGGATGATCTTGATGAAACATTTCTGACGCATGATAAAGTTGGTGTCGTTTTGCATATCGAAGGAATGGATTGTATCGACAAACCAGAGCGTGTCGAGGAATTATACCGACTCGGGGTTCGCTCCTTTGGTCTCGTTGGAATCAGTGGAAACCAAATCGCTTCGAGTGCAACAACTCATCCCGACGACCCTTCGCCTATCTCGGAGTTCGGCAAGCAGATCATCGCTTTACTAGAAACACTTCCGGTCGCTCTCGACTGTGCCCATTTGAACAGCACCGCATTTTATGATGTATCCGCACAGTCAAAAAAACCTTTATACGTCTCTCACACAAACTGTCGTTCACTTTGTCCTCTGAGAGGGCAAAATCTTTCTGACACACAACTTCAACATGTCGCAGATCGCAACGGTCTCATTGGCCTCTCTTTTTTCCCTAAGCTTTTGACTGGTACCCAAGCATCGATCGACGACTTTGTCCGTCACCTCGAACATGCTCTCACAATTCTTGGACCCAATCACCTTTGTTTTGGATCCGACTTCGACGGCATGTCACATCCTGCGATGGTTGGTCTTGAGTCTATGGCAAAGATTCCTAATCTTCTCGAAGCGCTCAATGAGCGTCTCGTCCCAGAGAATCTTCACAGAATTTCATTCGAGAATCTGTTTCGTTATTTTAAGTCCGTGTTGGGACCTCTGCAAAAGTCATGTGCGAGGTCAAATCGAGACAGATTTGCACGACACGCATGAACGATTTCGAGGCGATATGCAGATATCATTGAGGAATCGTGAATGCGTGTCGTGCGAATATGGCCGATTTGAAGCCGTGCATGACTTTTGCAGAGGTCCTTTGTGATTGTAAGTATTATTTTCTGTACACCCACCATCCAATCGTTGCACCGATGAGGCCGTTTAGAAAATCTCCCATTGTGTCGGCGACAGAAAGTTGTGTGACAGCATGAGCGTAGTTGAGAACGATGAAACGGTCGATAATGAACTCATGGAATTCCCACAGGATCGCGATGAGAGAGACAAAACCGAGGATAAACAGTAGGTTGTACCACTTTGGGGTTTGTCCTATTTTATATATGTATTTGAAGTTGTCGTGTAGCGCGATGGCAAGCATTGCCGCAGCAAATCCACCAGCCAAGTGAAGCGGAGTGTCAATGTTCGGATGTGTTTCGTACACTCCAAAACCAATATTGAGGAGATTCGCTCCAAAAACAGAAATCAACGCAAGAAAGGCCGTTTGGTAGGACATAGTTTTATGCTTCAGACAGTTTTATGATACCATCTTTTAAAGTTTTATGATTTCCGAGTTTGAAATTATCATTTTCTACAAATACACCCCTGTGACAGATCCAGATGGGTTTGTTCGGTGGATGCGGAAGATGTGTGAGGAGATTGGGATTTTTGGGAGGATTTTGATTGCGGGAGAAGGAATTAACGGGACGGTGGAGGGGACTCCTGAACAGATTCAGCGATATGAGCAACGACTGCTTGCACAAGATGGGTCACTCGGGACGTTTGGGGATTTTTCAGATGTGTGGTTTAAGTCGAGTCCGGGGACAGGGAAGGCGTTTAAGAAATTGAAGGTGAAAGCGCGGTCAGAAATTGTGAGTACGGGATTGTCTGCGCAAGAGGATGTGAATCCGAATGTACAAACAGGGACGCATCTGTCTGCGCAAGAACTAAAAGAGTGGATGGATCGAGGTGAGGTATTTGAGATTCTCGACATGCGTAATAATTATGAATACGCCGTCGGGCACTTTCAAGGCTCGCATCAAAGTGGGATGGGAAATTTTCGAGATTTGGATCGAATACCCACTGCATTTCAAAATTTGAAAGAGAAAAAAGTTGTCACCGTTTGTACATACGGTGTTCGATGTGAAAAAGCTTCTGGATATTTGATGCAGAACGGGTTTACAAATGTGTATCAGTTGGAGGGCGGTATCGGAACCTATCTTAAAACATTTCCCGGCGAGGATTTCGTCGGCTCCCTGTATGTTTTCGACGATCGCATGACGGAACAGTTTACCTCTGATTACAAAGTCGTCGGTGTATGCGTCGCGTGCGGACAATCAAGCGAACGATTCGGAAATTGCGCCTGGCATGAATGTCACAAGCAACTGATTATTTGCGATGGGTGCTCTCATGAAAAAGTTTTTTGTCAGGAGGTGTGTATGTGTTCAGCCAACTGAAAAAATTCTTCATCTGATAAAATAACAGCAACCATTGAGTATGAACAGACAAAATATCGCTGTCCTTGCTGGCGGATGTTTTTGGGGAATGGAACAGTTGATTCGAGCATTACCTGGAGTTATAACGACAGATGTTGGATACACAGGTGGTAAGAATGAAAATCCGACATACGAAAATCACCTAGGTCACGCCGAGGCCGTTTGCGTCGAGTTTGATCCGTCCCTGATTACCTATCGCGAAATCTTAGATTTCTTTTTCCGCGTACACGATCCAACCACGATGAATCGTCAGGGAAACGACGTTGGAACGTCGTATCGTTCCGCGATTTTTTATGTGGATGAGCATCAAAAAAAAGAAGCGGAAGCGTTTATCGAAATCGTAAATCAATCCAAACGCTGGTCTTCACCCGTCGTGACCACCCTCGAACCTCTCACAACTTTTTATCCTGCAGAAACGTATCACCAAGATTACCTCCAAAACAATCCAGGAGGTTACACCTGCCACTTTATGCGAGGTAACAGTTACTTGTCGTGACGCATCGGTTTCAGATGGGCAACGACGACAATGGCGAGCGCTACGAGGACGAGGTTTTTGATTATGTATTGGCCTTCGAGGGTTGGGACAAGAAAGGATTGCCAGATACTGTTTGTGAGGAGAAAAAGCGGGAGGCTTGTTGTGAACATGTGGAGGAGAAAAAGCGGGATGACGAGACGTTCGTATCTGGGAAAAAGAAACAGGATGCCGATGATCATTTCGAATAATCCGAAAAAGATGATGAATTGAGTGAAGGTAAGAAATGGTAGGGTGGTTTCCATGAGTGCTTGGACTAGTGGGTTGGCAGGGCTTGTTCCGAGTACTTTGAGAATACCAAACCAGAAAAACACGATAAAAAAAGCAACGCGGGCGATTTGGATACCGTAGCGTTTCGCGAAAGAAATGATAGATTTGTCGAAAGAGAAAATATTCATAAGGTGAGACCTTTACGATTATATCATTTAATTTGTTCTCCTGCGAGTCGACCTGTTGCCCATGAAGCTTGAAGATTGAACCCGCCCGTGTAACCGTCGATATCGAGGATTTCACCTGCAAAAAAAAGTCCAGGACACACACGAGACTGCATCGTGAGTGGATCAACCTCATGAAGGTTAACTCCTCCAGCGGTCACAAACTCATCTCCTGCCCCGCGCTGTATGACCGTGAGCGGGATGGACTTTAACCATTCCGCCGTTTTGAGCATTTCTTTTTTTGCGATTTGATTTCCTCGTTTTGATTCACTGATGTCGAGTTCTCGGACGATGAGTTCCGCGAAGGATTTTGAAACGAAGGCATGGAGGATATTAGAAAAATGTTTGTTTGGATTTTTTTGCGCGATGGTTTCAATTTTTGTCCAAAGCGCGTCCACCGTCTGCGTCGGGAACAGGTCAATCGTGATTTCGAGCGGATGATGAGCGTCATATGTTTCAAATGCAACGAGCGATGAGAGCGCAAAAATGGCTGGACCGCTCACTCCTTTATGGGTGAACAGAAACGGTCCGGTAAACGTTGGATTTCCTGTCCGTTTCGCTGTGATCGTCGCGGATTCGAATGACAGTCCAGAAAGTTGTTTTGGCCATGTTTCGCGTGTGAAAAATGCGTTAAGACTTGGAGCGAGTGGGGTGATTGTATGACCGAGTGATTGTGCAAAGGCGTATCCGTCACCAGTTGATCCTGTGTGTCGATACGCTTGTCCGCCAGTCGTGAGGACGAGTTTGTCGACAATGGTCGGATTTGGATCACCTTTGACGGTGATCACGAATCCGTCCGGACGGACGCCACTAAAGTGGCTGTGAACGTTAGTAACTGGCGACTTCAATAGAATGTGAAAACGTGGATCAATAAACAGACGTTCAAACGCACCGACAATATCATGTCCGTCGTCGGAGACAGGGAAGACACGTAGGTCCTCTTGCGTTTTCAGGGGAACTCCGCGCGATTCAAACCATTCAATGACAGCAGCAGGAGGAAAGCGAAACATTGCCGACGATAAAAATTTTCCTCCACGAGGATATTTCGTGAGTACTTCTTTGACATCCAAAATCCCTGTCGTTACGTTACATCGTCCTCCACCTGAGATGATAACTTTTTTTCCGAGCCCATCATTTCGATCAAACAAAAAAATTTCTGCGTCTGGATGCGTTTCAAAAATGGTCGCGGCGCACATGAGCCCTGCGGCTCCTGCGCCAATGATTCCAACTCTCATACGCTTACACGTAACCATTCTTTTTCAACCTGTTCAAGCTCCTCATCGATCTCTGCAAGACGCTGTGCTTTTTCCGGAGCGTAGTCTGTCGGATTTTCAAAGAAAAACGCATGGATCGCACTTTTTTCTTTATCAAGCACTTTGATACGATCCTCGCATTTTTGCAATGCCCGAAGTCGCACGCGTCGCTCCATATTCTGCTCCTTTTTACTTCCAACACTGAGTGTTGGAAGTTTTTGATCCTGCCAACACTCAGTGTTGGCTAGATTTGGACCAGCGGTATTGTCTGAGATCGCGGATAAATCAGCAACATATTCCTCATACGTTCCCGTGAAGTGTCTGACCGTTCCATCGCCAACTTCATAGATTTGGTCAACGAGCGCGTTCATGAATGTTCGCGCGTGAGAAACAACGAGGACCGTTCCTTGGTATGCTTTGAGGGCGCGCGCGAGCACTTCGACCGTTTCGGTGTCGAGGTGGTTTGTTGGTTCGTCGAGAATGAGAACGCTATGTTCATGTAGAACAAGCATCGCAAGACGTACTCGTGCACGTTCACCACCAGAAAGCACCCGACACTTTTTTTCCAAATCATCCTGTCGAAACAAAAACGCTCCAGCCGCGGCAAGAATGCGTTCGCCAGAAGCGTCTGCAGGAGCCGCTTGCGTGAGAACGTTTAGAACAGTCGCATCAGGATGAAGCGTTTCTTCCGAGAGTTGAGAAAAATATCCAATGTCCGCACGATGCCACCATTTTACTGAACCAGAAATTGGTGTGAGCAATCCCGCAAGTGTTTTTAAGAGCGTAGATTTTCCACGACCATTTTCTCCAACGATTGCCACCTTGGCCCCACGTGAAATTTCAAGGGTGATATCGTTCGCAATAATCGTATCACCATATCCAATCGCTAAATCTCGACACACTACAGCGGGACCAGAAGCGACATGTGGACAGGGAATGCGAAACGAGGCTGTTGGAAGATCTGCCCCAATTTCTTTGAGCTGTTTGCGCAGCTTTGTGATATGACGCAATTTGCTTTGCGCGCGTGTAGCGAGCGACGCTTTTGCTCGAAATCGATCTGCGAATGCTTGTGCAGACGCCATTTCTTTTCGAAGTCGTTTATTTGTCCGCTTTGCAAACTCGGTCTGTTCATCCTTCCAATCCAGATACGTTTCAAGTGTTCCTGGAAATTCCGACAGGACTCCGCGAGAAATTTCCCAGGTCGATGTACATACCGCTTGCATTGCTTCACGATCGTGGGACGTCATCACAAACGATCCTGTGTAGTCGCGCAAAAATGATTCAAGCAAGAGGAGTGTCGGAAGATCGAGATAGTTCATTGGCTCGTCAATCAAAAGCAGATTTGGATCGTCAAGTAACATACGAACGATTTTCACACGCATTTGATATCCACCAGACAGAGTGGAAGGAGGTTTTTGAAGATCAGCTGGTTTCAACCCAAACCGCGCCGCGCGTTTGGAACACTCCCACTCAGGTTTTCCACTTCGCACGAGATAATCAGATGTTGATTCATCGACTGGCAGGACTTCGTGTTGCCGTAGAACACCAAGTCGTGTCCATGGCATGAGCTTGAACTCGCCTTTGTCTGCAAGGTCATCACCCGAGAGAATTTTAAGAAGCGTTGTTTTCCCAGACCCATTCCTTCCAATGAGTCCGATGTGCATTCCTTCCGATATCACAAACGACAGATCGTTCAGCACGGTCTGTCGACCGAATGTTTTAGAAAGAAGATTGGCTTCGAGAAGAGGTTTCATGAGTTAGATTCTACCACACCCCCCTTGACAATTTCTCCTACCTCTGGCATAATACCCGCAAGCAATACAGCCACGTAGTCGGAAACAAGGTCGGATTTCCGCAGCAGGCCAACGGTTGCGGTTTTATTCACCTAGTTTCACTTCTATGACAGGTAAGATCAAAACTCTTACAGAGAAGGGATTCGGCTTTATTACACCAGACGGTGGCGACAAAGATGTGTTTTTTCACTCTTCCGCTCTCTCTGGCTGTGAATACAACGACCTTCAGGTCGGTGACGCCGTTACCTTCGACGTCGAACAGTCCGACAAAGGACCACGCGCCGTCAACGTCTCACGCGCATAATTGCCGTACGACTTCATTATCCACTCAGGCAACTGAGTGGATTTTGATTTGTACACGAATGCGAGTATTATTATGACCGCATGTTTTCCTCTCTTCAAAAGTTATCCCCTGATCCATTATTTCGCCTTCTCGAACAGTTTCAGGCTGACCAGAACCCGAACAAGTTGAATCTCGGAATCGGGGTGTATGCAACCGAACAAGGGGAGCCATTTGTGTTGCCGATCGTCCAACAGGTCGCGCGTGAGGTTGGGGTTTCTAACTTTAACTATCTGCCGATCGGGGGTGATCCGAGTTTTTTACATCTGACAGCACAGCTTGTATTTGGCGAATCCATCGAAGGTTCTTTTGTCAGTCAAGCAACCTGTGGAGGAACGCATGCCTGCGCGGTGTTTGCCGAGCTTTCACGTCGAGGTGGCATCAAGAATATTTTGATTGCAGAACCAACATGGGTGAATCACCGAAATATTTTTTCTGGGTTTGAAACAAGGTCTATTTCGCATCTTGATTCGGAAGGGAATCCTGATATCGCGGCCTATCGCACGGCAATTGAGCAGGTGACAGAACCGACTATTCTGCTGCTTCATGGCGGTCCGACACACAATCCGACCGGTCGGAATCATACGACCGAGCAGATCAATGCGCTCATCCCACTTCTCCAATCCAAACCCATTTTTGTTTTCATTGACTTCGCGTATCTTGGTCTTGGAAACGGATTCGAACAGGATGCGTCCTCTGTTCGCACGCTTTGGTCTCAACTCGAAAACGTCGCAGTCGGTGTTTCATTTTCTAAGAACGCAACGCTCTATTGTCATCGCACAGGAGCGTTGTTTGTGAAAACAGCAGATGGAGCGACCGTGGAATCCAATCTTCGTCGTATCATGCGGACAACGATTTCAAATCCACCTGCGTATGGTGAAAAAATTCTCGTGAATGTTTTTGAAAATCATTTCGAGCAATGGAAAGGGGAAGTTGATGCCATGCGTCAAAGCGTTGAACGTCGACGTAACGAACTTGTCGTACGAATTCCGTCGGTTGGATATCTGAGTGACACACGTGGATTATTTGGTATGCTTCGCATCTCACAAGAACGGATCGATCAGCTCCGGACAGAGTTCGCCATTTATATCCCCGAGGCTGGACGGATTAATTTGTCTGGAATTCGACTCGATCGAATGGATTATTTAGTGGACGCTCTTCAAAAAATCTTATGAACACAAAACGTATTCAAGCTGAGATTCTTAAAGATTTTGTTATTCGTGTATTGAATTGTGTTGCTGTTCGTTCAAGCGATGCAGCAGTGGTGGCGGATGTGCTTGTGGAAGCAGATATGCGTGGGATTTCTTCTCATGGGGTTTCTCGGCTTGGGAGATATGTGAGAGCGGTGAAAACAGGTGAAATTGATGTTGGAGCAACGATGCTCTTTTTGAGTGAACGTGGATCCACGTCTGTGCTCGACGCGGCAAATGGATTTGGTCAGGTCGCGGGAGTTATGGCAATGGATAAAGCGATCGCGACTGCAAACGAGCACGGGATCGGAATGGTGTTTGTGAGAAACTCATCTCATTTTGGGATCGCGGGATATTATGCGGAACGCGCGTTACCGAATTCGATCGGAATCGCGATGTCCAATACATCCCCCCTTGTTGTTCCGACAAATGGAAAACAGGCCGTCCTTGGAACAAATCCCATCGCGGTTGCAGCTCCCACACGTGGCGATGCGTGGCTCATGGATTTTTCAACAAGCGCCGTGTCGCGTGGAAAAATTGAAGTGTGTCAACGTGAAGGAAAACCACTCGACCCTACATGGGCGCTCGACGAGGATGGCCGACCTTGTACCGATGC
The DNA here is from genome assembly GCA_964471375.1 of uncultured Gammaproteobacteria bacterium. Taxonomy (GTDB): domain Bacteria; phylum Patescibacteriota; class Patescibacteriia; order UBA9934; family GWF2-40-263; genus YC12-FULL-57-11. The sequence goes on along the minus strand of CAYYFM010000011.1, from coordinate 8,979 downwards.
TCAGCACGTTCTCGATCTGCTTAGTGCAAGAAAAGCTGGAGGAATCGCTCCGATGGCTGATTATAAAGGGTACGGACTGTCATTTATGGTTGATTTGTTGAGTGGAGTTCTCTCAGGTTCTGCCTTCGGATTGGACGTTCACGAGCACGCGCATGCAAATGTCGGACATTGTTTTCTTGCGATCAATATTGAATTTCTTATGTCACTCGATGTGTATCTTGAGCGCATGAATGGATTTTGTGAAATGATGCGTCAGTCGGCCGCAGAAGGGAACCATGTGTTTCTTCATGGAGAAAAAGAATCAGCGGCTCGTCGTCAGTCGATTTCAGATGGAGTCCTTATCAAACCAGAAACAGAGACGATCCTTCGTGCGCTCGCTGATGAGTTCGGTCTAGAGATGGTATAATAGACCCGTATGACGAAACTAAGACGTGACGCACTTGCTGTCTTGCATGCAGGTTTGAAAGCAATTCGGACGCAGGAGGCGGTTGAAAATGTCATTCATCTGAAAAAAACCGTGCTCACGGTTAAGCAACATCGATTTGATCTCAACGCCTTTGATCATGTCTACGTGATTGGATTTGGAAAAGCATCGCTCGAAGCGGCACAGGCACTTGAGAAAATTCTTGGGAGTCGAATCACAGATGGTGTTGTTTTGGATGTGAAACACGCACCGCTTCAATACATCAAAAGTTTTGCAGGAACTCATCCATTTCCAAGTGAAAAAAATCGTCGTGCGACAGGAAAAATCGTTGATATTTTGAAAGGAGCGGATAGTCATGATCTTATCATCACGATTGTGTCTGGTGGTGGTTCTGCATTGCTGTGTCAGCCGTATCAGCTCACCTGTGCGAACATCACCTTGATTACAAAAGCGATGATGGCGCGTGGTGCAACGATTCAGGAATTGAACACCGTTCGAAAACATCTGTCAGAAATTTTGGGTGGACAATTTGCGCGTATGGCGCATCCAGCGACGGTCCTTGGTTTGATTTTTTCAGACGTTCCGGGTGATGACCTCGATATGATCGCGTCTGGCCCAACGGTCATGGATACGACGACCGTTGCAGACGCAAAGAGAATTATGAAACGATACGACATTCTCAAAGCATGTCGATTGCCTGATTGCGCGTTGCGTGAAACACCAAAAGATCCGATTTATTTTCAACGAGTTACGAATGCGCTTATTGTCAGTAATAAAATTGCGCTTCATGCGATGCGAGATGAAGCAAAGAAACGGGGATACACGTCGCGACTGTATTCTCATGCATTAACAGGAGAAGCGCGTGATATTGGCCGTTTGCTTGCCGGTCTCCCGAATCCTGGCGAGATGGTGTTTGCTGCTGGCGAGACGACGGTGACAATAACAGGAAAAGGGAAGGGTGGTCGTAATCAAGAAGTTGCGCTTGGAGCGCTCTCAACAATTTCTGATGACACACTCGTGCTTTCTTGCGCATCTGATGGAATTGATAACACTCCTGCCGCAGGAGCCATTGCGGATCGTGAAACAAAGCGCCATGTGAAGCAAAAGAAATTGGATGTTGATCGTGCACTCGTTCAAAACGCTTCGTATCGATTTTTTCAGCAGTCTGGGGATCAGATTGTGACGGGTATTACAGGGGCAAACGTTTCAGATTTGATGATTGCAACCAAGGCTGTTTCGAGGTAGTGTTCTTCAATCTATGTACGAGAAGATTTCGATTAACATTGTCGCTTGGAATAGCATGGAATTTATTCCGGAGTTGTTGAAGTCAATTTCAGAACAAACGTTTCGGGATTTTCATGTGCTGATCATTGATAATGGATCTTCGGATGGAGTGGAAGCGTTTGTCCGTGCAAATTATCCTCAAGTCACTCTTCTTCGCAATGCGCGCAATCTTGGCTTTTCTCCGGCGCATAATCAAGCAATTCGTTATGCGATCGATCGATGGGAAGGAGATGATTTAGCGGATCGTTTTCTTCTTGTCACGAATCCAGACGTTATTTTTTCTGCAACATTTTTAGAAGAACTGATGAAAGGGGTTGTTGCGCATCCGACCGTCGGATCGTTTCAGGGGAAACTTATGCGTGCAATGACAGAGAATGGACAGGATGAGGCGCTCAAAGAAACTGTCAAATCGGACCTCATTGATTCAACGGGACTTGTATTGAATCGTAACCGGACGTGCACCGATCGTGGGGCGGGGGAATTAGATACAGGGCAGTATGACGGGATGCATGATCTGTTTGGTGTCACAGGCGCGCTTGCGTTGTATCGAGCAAATGCGTTGAAGGAAGTTGGGAGAAAGGATGAATATTTTGATACAGATTTTTTTCTGTACAAGGAAGATGTAGATCTTGCTTGGCGGCTGGAAAAGAAAGGCTGGAAAGCACGATTTATTCCGAGCGCCGTCGCGTACCATCATCGCGGCGCGTTTGGAAAAGAAAAAATGAATTGGATTGAGCGTATTCAGAATCGCAGAGGGAAGTCGAGTATGCGGAACTGGTATTCGACAAGAAATCATATTTTGCTTCTTGTAAAAAATCAGCCGTTTTGGAGCGGTGTCGCGGTCTCACCTTGGATTTTTTGGTTTGAAATTCGACGGTTTGTGTACACCTGTTTGTTCGAGCCAAGGAATCTGTCCGCGTATCTGTCTGCAATGGTCCTGATCCCGCGTATGCTCAGGAAGCGTTTCCGGACGGGACTAAAGTCCCTGTGAATGTGAATTTCTTAGCCACTTTTTTACCCACCAAAGCTTTAGCGTCGGTGGGAGTGGCGTCAGGACTGGATGTGAATTTCTTAGCCACTTTAGTGGCGTCAGGACTGGACGGGACTAAAGTCCCTGTGAAATATATGGATCTCTCCGTTCTCATCATCGGTTATAAGAACCATCGCCTTGTACGGCAGACGTTGAAAGGGATTCTTCGTGTTGCACCGACGGTGTCGTATGAGGTGATTGTGGTAGAAAATGATCCGTCGGGGACAACCACGAAGATGTGCGAGGAGTTTCCGAATGTGAAGGTGATTGATCATCGAAAAAATATTGGGTTTGGACAAGGGATGAACCTCGGGATCGCGGCGGCGACAGGGAGATACATTTTAGTGTTCAACCCAGATGTGATTGTTTTACTAGGAGCCTTTGAGGAACTCGTTCGTTATCTTGATGAGCACAAAGATGTGGGGATGGTTGGTCCACAGTTGCACAATCCAGATGGGACGCTCCAGTATAGTTGTTACAAGTTTATGGAACCCAAAACAGTTCTCTATCGCCGTCTTCCTTTTATCCGTCGACTAAAAAGCGTTCGTCAACATCTCGATGCGTATGTCATGGCAGACTGGGATCATGAGGAAACGAGAGAAGTTGACTATCTTCTCGGCGCCGCAATGCTCATTCGTCGTGAAGCGCTCGATCAGGTCGGTGGGTTTGACCCAGCGTATTTTATGTACTTCGAAGATCAAGATCTGTGTCGCCGTTTCTGGAATGCTGGATGGAAAGTGGTCTATCACCCCAAGTCAAAACTTATTCACTACCATCGCCGTGAAACCGCAGACGGCGGATTTTTTCAGCAATTATTTCATCCCCTCACGCGCATACAAATTAAAAGTGCGATATACTATTTTAAAAAGTATAGAAGGTTGAAGATTAAAACTCGAAGTTCGAACTAAAGAATTTTTCTGTGAGCCACTCCATCAATTTTCTTCATCAGGTCGAGTCAGAAAAAATACATCGTGCGCATATGCAGCGACGTGTGTTTCATTTTGCTTGGATTGGGGTTGTCGTTCTTTTCATTGCTTGGCTTCTCCTGCTCCTTTTCGCTTCTGGTCAGGTGATTGCCGCATCGCTTGATGGACGAGATGCGCTTGTTCGGGCACGGGAGGCGGCTCTGGAGCTTGATTTTGAACGAGCTTCGACGGAATTATCACAAGCAGGTGATCGGTTTGGTTCAGCTGAGCGTGGCTTTGTGTTGCTTTCGAGTGCGAGGGTGATCCCATGGGTTTCGGATCAGGTGAGCGCCGTTGAAACACTCATCGTTTCTGGGACGCGCATTATCGACGCGTTGCAATCGATCGTGGATCTCGGCGCGGAACTTGTTCGACTGGCTGGGTTTACCACACAAGAATTGAATGACATGTCGGAAGGAATCCTTCCGAGCGCGACATTTGATGACCTTTCAAGTGAAACGAAACGGGCGATCCTTGAACGTCTTGCTGCCGCCGCTCCCGATCTGCAATTTCTTTCTGCACAAATCGCCATTGCTCGTTCAGACGTTGAACAGATTCACGCCTCCGATTTAATAGGACCACTCGCAGATATTCTCATTCCACTTGATGAAAAACTTGCAGAAGCACAAGAGATGATTCGCACTCTTTCTATCGCCGCCGAATTACTTCCAGAACTTGCTGGACTTGGAGAGGAACGCACACATCTTGTTCTTCTGTTAAACAACACCGAACTGCGACCAGGTGGAGGATTTATTGGAACGTTTGGTATTTTGAAAATGCTTAATGGCGACATTACCGTCCTTGAAACACGCGATTCTTACGCGATCGATGGACTTGCACAAACAGGTGGATCGTATCATCAAGATCCACCACCACCACTTGGACGATACAACGCAACGAGCAACTGGTTTTTTCGAGACGCAAATTGGTCTCCAGACTTTGCCGTGAGTGCACAAGAAGCGCTTCGGCTGTATGGGCTTGAACTTGCATCTATAACTCCGGAGGTGCGTGCGGCGGCTGGTGTTTCATCGCAAACGTTTGATGGTGTCATTGGATTGACGCCAAATGTGATTCAAGCACTGCTTGGAGTTACAGGCCCGATCACGATTGGAAGTCAAACGTTTTCATCAGACAATGTAACAGACAAGATCGAATATCAAGTGGAAGTTCAATACTTCGGAGAAGGTGTTCCTGAACATCAACGCAAAGAAATCATTGCAGATCTCATGAATGAATTAAAAACAAGACTGTTTTCACTTTCTCTCTCTGATGCGTCTCGACTGATTTCGGTTTTCGAAACGCTCATTCAAGAAAAACAGCTCGTGTTCATGAGCGGAAATCAAGATGTTGAGGACACGCTTACAAAAGTAGGATGGGGAGGCCGTGTTATTTCACCGACAGGAGACATTCAATTCCTTGTGGATGCGAATCTTGCGAGTCTAAAATCAGATCCAAAAGTTTCACGCGCCATGCAGTATGAGATTTTTAAAAATACGAGTGGACAGTATGTTGGTCGGACAAGTATTCGCTACACGCATACAGGATCATTTGATTGGAAGACAACGCGCTATCGAACGTACACACGATTGTACGTTCGAGATGGATCAGAGCTCGTGAATGTCGAAGGCTCGATGCTGAATGATAAGCTGAATAATCCAACGGGAGCAGAAGCACCAGTGGATGTTGCGAACGATCTTGGACTCACCTCGTTTGGAACGTTTATTTCGATTGAGCCAGGAGAAAGTCGTTTGCTGACATTTGAATATCTTCTTGCCCCTGAAGTGGTTTCACAGATACAGGACGGAACGTATGAACTTACCGTTCTGAAACAAATTGGCGCGCAAAATAATCAGTTGACGCTCGACCTTGATTTTGATAAGAATGTGCTCAGTGCGTCTGTCCCAGAAGATTCGGGCGAGTGGGGGGATGATGTGTATCGGTTGAACACAAAAGTTGATCAGGATTTGCAGATAGAGATAGTGTTATAATGCTTATAATAGAGCCAAATGAGCCAGAAGGGCCACAGGAGCCAAAGGCGAAGGAATATATCTTCTTTATCCTCTGGCTCCTCTGACTCATTTGGCTCCTCTGGCTATTTAACGACACATGTTCCAAAAAAAAATCGCCATCGACCTTGGAACCACTTCTGTCCTCGTTTATGTCCCGAAACGAGGTATTATTATCAATGAGCCGTCTGTGGTCGCGGTGTCGTATGTGGACAAGAAAGTATTGGCAGTGGGGAAGGAAGCAAAAGACATGATTGGTCGCACACCAGACACGATTGTTGCCCGTCGACCGTTGAAAGATGGCGTGATTGCTGATTACCGAACAACCGAAGCAATGCTTCGTTATTTTATTAATAAAGCGTTAGGAGGAGTACGTTTGTTTCGTCCAGAAGTGATGGTCGCGGTCCCTGGTGGAATTACTTCGACAGAACGTCGTGCCGTTATTGACGCAACACTTTCCGCAGGAGCAAAAGCTGCGTACATCATCAAAGAACCAATCGTGGCGGCGATCGGCGCGAACATTCCAATTGGCTCACCGTCAGGACACATGATTATCGACATTGGAGGAGGAACGTCTGAAATGGCTGTTATCTCACTCGGTGGAATTGTCGCGTCCGAGTCTGTCCGCATTGGTGGTGTGAAACTCGATGCAGCTATTTCCGAATATGTCCGTCGCAAGTACGGTCTCGCGATTGGAGAACGAACTGCCGAAGACATCAAAATTCAAATCGGTTCGGCGATGTACATGCCGGACAAACTTTTCATGCAAATTAAAGGCCGTGACATGATTACAGGCCTGCCAAAAATCGTCGAAGTTTCTTCTGATGATGTCACAACCGCCATCCAACACGAACTCGATGGTATTATCGCGACCGTAAAAGAAGTGCTCAACAAAACCCCTCCGGAATTATCCGCAGACGTCATGGACAAAGGCATCATGCTCTCCGGCGGCTCGTCTCAACTAAGAAATCTTGATACACTTATCGCCGAAGCCACCGGCGTCCCAACATTCGTCGCCGAAGATCCACAAATGTGCGTCGCAAAAGGTACGGGCATCGCGCTTGAGAATTTAGAAGCATACAAGAGATCGATTTTTACCAGCTAGTAAGTAGGGTGTAGCCTGTAGCGTTTAGTGTGTAGGTTTTTTCTCAACGCAACTTTCTATTCGCTATACGCTTCCGATTATGCCTACATTTGCCATTGACGCATCTTCTGCCAACAAACCAAATCGTTCTGGTGTTGAGTGGTATGCGTACCATCTTATTGAGGCGATTAAGAAACAGCCCTTGATAGAAGGAGAAAAGATTATTTTTTATTCTCCAGAAACGTTGAAGTGGTGGCTGCCATTTTTGTGGATGAAGGGAAGGGTGAGTTGGGAAATGTGGAAACGGGGACGGACAGGGCGGACGGGACTAAAGTCCCTGGGAACTGTGTTGCTTGTGCCAGCGCAAGGGTTGCCATTCATCGGAAAATCTGTTGCGGTGATTCATGACGTTGGATTTCGACGGGTGCCGAATGTGTATGAGTCTGGTGATCGACGAAGACAGGAGTCAGAACTGAAACGGACGATCAAAAAGGCCAAAAAAATATTTTGTGTTTCGGAGTTTACGAAACGAGAGGTGGTTGAGCTGTTTAAAGTGAGTGAGGATCGGATTGTTGTCGCGCCAAACGCGGTGGATACAAATGTGTTTCGACCGATGGATGAATCTGCGACGATTTCTGTGTTGCAAAAATACCGTCTCGGTCGGCATTTTTTCTTATACGTCGGACGAATGGATGAAAAGAAAAATGTGAAGACGATCATTCGCGCGTTTGAGCTGTTCAAAGCAAGTCGCGGTCTTGGAGATCCATTCGAACTTGTGCTTGTTGGGGCTCGCGGATTTCAGTTTGATCAGATCAAAACGTACGTCGATCGATCAAACGCAAAACAGGCGATTAAATATCTTGGATATCTTCCTGAATCAGAAACGTCTGCGCTCATGAATGCAACGACGGCTTTTTTATTTCCATCTTGGTACGAAGGTTTTGGGGTTCCGCCACTTGAAGCGGCGGCATGTGGAGCACCACTCATCGTTTCGGATATTGGCGCGCATCGAGAAGTCTTGCAAGACGCGGCGATTTTTGTGAAACCGTCTGAGCCAGAAGCCTGGGGAAAAATCCTTATGCAGATCGCGGCAGATCCTTCGATCGGACAAGCCCTGCGACCGAAAGGATTTGAACGAGCCGCAGCGTATTCATGGGATGCGACCGCAAAGATCGTTTTGGAAACATTGCGAGGTTTGGTATAATGGATTAGTGAAAAAGTGAATAGGGCCACATGAGCCAGAGGGGCCATATGAGCCAGAGGCGAAGGAAAATTATTTTCCAAATCCTTTGGCTCTTTTGGCCCATTTGGCTCCTCTGGCTTTTCTCGTATGAACACACTCATCGAAGAACTTGAAAAATTTGGTCTTTCAGAAAAAGAAGCGTCGGTGTATCTTGCCTCGCTTGAACTTGGTCCGTCGCCGGTGCAGGATATTTGTCATAAAGGAAAGGTGAATCGGGCAACGACCTATGTGATGATCGAATCGCTCATGAACCGTGGGCTCATGAGTTCGTTTGTGCGCGGCAAGAAACGATTTTATGTTTCAGAGTCGCCGGAGCGGTTGCGTGCCGTTTTACGAGTTCAGCGAAGAGAGCTCGAAAGCAAAGAAGAGCAGTTTGAAAAAACATTTCCGATGTTGTCGGCGCTGTATAACGCCGAAGGAGCAAAACCACAGATTCGGTATATGGAGGGGATGGAGGGGATCGCAACCGTGCGTGAGATGTTTGAAAAGTTGGATGGAGAAGTGATACAGTTTGCGCCGTTTCAACCGTCTGTGATGGCCGAGGAGCTTTCGATTGGTCGCTCAGAGCATATCCAAAAAATTCATTCTGTCAATAGTGCCTTTCGTATTTTGCTTGTGACGGATCAAACAGATCCGTCAAAACTACCTGACTTACCAAACGTGGAGATTCGCATGATCCCATCCGCGCGTTTTCCAACAGATGCCGAAATTGTTGTTCGTGGAAATACGATTTGTTTGTACTCGTTTAAGTCCGCGATTTTAGCTGTCGTGATTACGAGTCTAGAACTTGCGAATGGAGTCCGTTCCTTATTCGAGCTCGCTTGGGCTGGAGCAGAGAAGTATCCGACACGGAAGTAAAAGAAAAAGGCTCAGCCGTTTTCGTGGCGTGAGCCGAGGAGTATGCCGGAGCGGGCGTCAGTTTCGATCGGCACCGTTTTGCCGT
>CAYYFM010000010.1:0-24312 GCA_964471375.1 uncultured Gammaproteobacteria bacterium | reverse complement strand
GATGGAGTGACGTATGCATATGATGCGACAACAGAGGATGGTATTCGTGAGATGTACTCAAGCATTATTGACAGTATTTTAGGAGTGAATTTTGCCCTTACAACAGAAGCGTCTGATGGAAGCGCGGATGTGACATCTGGTTCGAGTCCGATTGGGCGCGATCAAGCACTTCCGTTCCCAGATGGATTCTCCTGTTCTGATGAAGAAACAGAAGTGCCGTTTACCATTACGTTTAACGGAACAGGATACGTCACTCTTAGCGATATTACCGTTACATATTGTCCTGCTCCTTAAACTTATGGATGGATTTGAACAACAATCTGAAAACAAGCAGCCCCCGTGGAAAATCATTGCGATGATTGTCGCGGGAGTCGTCTTAGTCGGTATTATTATTGTGGTCATCATGATGATTTTGAAAGCCCGTCAATCGATACGCGTTGAGACACAAGCTCTTGATCGAATTGAGACTCAACTTGAACAGTCGTTGGAGGGATGCGCGCAGGAGGTAGATCCAGCCGCCTGTCGTCAGAAAAAGATCGTTGATGCGGCGAAGGCAACGGGTGCGGTGAGCTTATGTGAAAAATTAGAAGCAATAGAGAGAGATGAGTGTATTTGGAAGATAGCTCGGGAACGAAAAAGTCCAGAAATGTGTGTGGATATAGCTGACGAAGAAAATCGTACAACCTGTTCCGATACGTTGTACGCAAGAAAAGCGATTGACGAAGATGACGTAAGCGTATGTAACGAAGTTGTTAATGATGAGTTGAAGGAAAATTGCATCGGAACAATTGAAGGACCTCTTTCAACGACAAATTGCGCGGAACGAGGAAAGAGCGAATCTTTTTGTCAGGACTTAGCAATGGCAAATCAAGCCATTGCCGCACAAGATTCCTCGTTGTGTATGCAGGTTATTGATGAAGGTGAACGTGGTCGGTGCGAGGAATTAATTGCTCCAACGAACACCGACGCGGATGGAGATGGTTTGGATGAAGAAGAGGAGTTAATACATGGTTCAAGTGATCAACGTGTAGACACAGATTCGGATGGCTTAACAGATTTTCAAGAAGTAAAGACGTATAAAACCGATCCCGCCAACCCAGACACCGACGGAGACACCTACACAGATGGCAGTGAAGTCAAAAACGGGTATAATCCATTAGGAGATGGGAAGTTGGAAGAATAATTTGTAGCTATTCGTAAATTCGCAACCCTATGTTTGACAACATCAAACCAGCCGACGACATGTTCGACGGAGTCGAGACCGGAGCCGCGCCAGCGCCTGCCGCTCCCCAAGCCCAGTCCCTCCGACCCTCAGAACCTTCAATCCCTTCAACCCCTCCTGTAGCCGTTGGCAAATCCTTCAACGGGAAACCAATCATCATTGTAATTGCGATTATTTTTATCGTCGGTACAGCCGCGACAATCGCCTACTTTCTTCTCGCTTCACGAGAGGATGCGAGTCCGGCTGTTTCGGAAACAGAAGTCACACCTGTGACAGAGACCGAACCAGCAATGACTGAGGAAAAAACTCCAGTCGTCACACCTCCTGTTGTCGTCACCCCTCCCTCTGATGAAGTAGATCGCGATAAGGACGGATTAACGGATCAAAAAGAGTCTGAACTTGGTACATCTCCAACAAATAAGGATACAGATGCAGACGGATTATTCGATAAGGAAGAAGTTCTGACGTACAAAACCGATCCACTCGATCCAGATACCGATGGCGACACGTACCAAGATGGAGCAGAAGTAAAAGGTGGATATAATCCAAACGGAGAAGGCAAGTTGTTTGAAGTACCAACAGAGTAATTCTCAAGGACTAACAGAGCAATTCTCAGGGACTAACAGAGTAATTCTCAGGGACTTTAGTCCCGTCCGCGTCGACAGGACGCCACTAAAGTGGCTATGAATAACACAAACCAACAATCGATAGAAAAGCCCGTAATGGCTCAGCCAGTTGCTCCACAAGAGCCGGTCATGTTTGTGATGCCAGAAGAATATCGACATGGAGCGAGTGGAAAGAAAATGGCTTTGCCTGTTGCTCCTGTGAAGCCAGTCGCACCAACCGCACCACCGAAACCTGTATTGCCTCCGAAGCCTGTTGTACCGAAAAAGCCCATGAGAAAGCAAAAGAAAATGCTGATTATTGGATCCATTTTATTCATCTTTTTGTCGATCGGAGGAACAGGCTATGCTTTGTGGAGTGGAATGCAGTCGAAGGAAACGGTGAAAGAAAAAGATGTGATTGAGGCACAGAAGGCTAAGGAGGAGGCCGCGGCTGTCGCAGCGGCAAAGAAGGCGGAAGAAAAGAAAATTGTTGCAGATGAGGTGGCGGCAAAAAAGGCAGAAGCAGAGAAAAATCCGTTTCCGACCGCGTCGACCCCAGGAACAGATTCCGATTCCGACGGTTTGACGGATTTAGAGGAAAAGTTGGTGTATAGCACAAACGCGAAGTTACCAGATACAGATTCTGATGGTTTTTTGGATGGGAACGAGGTATTTCATCGATATAATCCTGGCGGAACAGCTCCGGGGACTCTGTTTGAATCTGGACTTGTGAAACTTTTCGAAACAGAAGTGTACACCATTTTGTATCCGTCCATTTGGTCCGTAAAAGATGGAATAATTTTTGCAACCACGGGTGAGTCTGTTGTTGTCACGATCGAGAATACTGACAAGCTTCCGTTTCAAGAATGGTTTGATACACAAAAGTTTGCAAAGAGTTTTGATTCTGCAAAAACAAAAAACGGGTATATCACCTATGTTCAGGACGATGGCCTTACGGAATTAGTGGAGGTTGGTGACGGAACGATCATTCAGTTACGGTATGATACAGGAATTAAAGGAACAATCGATTATCTTCAAACGTTCAAAATGATCGTGAACAGTCTCGTTGCTTTGTGATCCGCGCCGAACTCAATCAGTCGATTCTCCACGGCGGACAACGTCTCCCTCGGAAAATTCTTGAGCGGACGATTTCGATCTGTGTCAAATCCATCTATTCCCTGAGCGGGTCGAAGAGTGGAACTCCGTTATCCATCGCCTTCGTGACACAGCGCGACATGCGCCGTCTGAACAAGCAATGGCGTGGAAACGATCGTGTCACGGACGTTCTCTCATTTGAGTCTGGAGAAATTTTGATCAACTACGACCAAGCAAAACGTCAAGCGATTGAACTCAAGCATTCAACACGCGACGAAGTCATTTTTCTGCTCGTACACGGCGTTCTTCATGTGTATGGATACGACCACGAAAAACCGTCAGACGCAAAAAAGATGTTTCCTCTGCAAACAAAAATTCTAACCAAACTCGGAATCGATCCACGATTATGATCCACTTGCGACAGTTTCTCGACAGTATCCGTCACGCGTTACGCGGAGTTGTGATCGTCTATCAAAACGAACAAAGTTTCCGTATTCAGCTTTACGCAGCGTTGCTTGTTCTTTGTGCAGCATTTCTATTCCCAATTCCAGGCTACCAATTCCTTCTTCTTATTCTCATAATTGGTGCTGTTCTGACCCTTGAGATTATCAATAGTATCTTTGAACGCATCATCGACAGCTTCAAACCACGCATTCACCCAATCGTCCGAGACATCAAAGACATTATGGCCGGCGCGGTTCTGATTGTATCAATTATTGCCGTGATTGTAGGCTTCACTATTTTTTGGCCGTTCATAAGCGTGTAGCGTGTAGGGTGTAGCGTGTAGCGTTTAGCGTTTAGCGTGTAGTTTGGTATACTCTATATAACCTACACGCTACTCCCTACACGCTACTCCCCCATCCTATGTCTGAAGACATTTTCACCGGTCTTGATATCGGTTCCCATGCCATTCGTGTTGCGGTGGGAAAAACGATCCCTTCAACGGCTGGAAAAAATCAAATCCACATCATTGGTGCTGTAGAAGTTCCGTCTTCTGGCATCAATAAAGGGATTATTACGGGCATAGAAGATGCTGTTTCTTCGGTTTCTAAGGCTCTTGAACAAGCTGAGCGTTTAACAGGCCTCCCACTCGCTTCCTCATGGGTTGGAATTAGCGGAAGTCATATCATTTCACAGGAGAGTCGGGGAGTTGTTGGCGTTTCGCGTTCCGACGGTGAAATTCGAGATGAAGATGTCGAACGCGCCATCGAGGCAGCTCGCACGGTTGCAACGCCGACGAACTATGAAATTTTACATGTCATTCCAAAAATGTTTATTGTGGATGGTCAGCGCGGGATAAAGGATCCTGTTGGCATGAATGGAATTCGTCTTGAGGTTGATGCGCTTATTATTCAAGGATTGTCATCACAGATTAAAAATCTCACAAAATGTGTGTATCGTACAGGGCTGGATATTGAAGATCTTGTCTACTCGATTTTAGCAACGACAGAAGCGGTTGTATCAAGCCGTCAAAAAGAGCTTGGTGTTTGTGTGTTAAATATCGGTGCATCGACAACGAGTTTAGCGTTGTATGAAGAAGGAGAGGTACTTCATACGGCTGTGCTCCCAATTGGAGGAGTCCATGTGACCAGCGATATCGCGATTGGACTTCGAACATCGCTCGACGTGGCAGAGCAGGTGAAGTTACGATACGCGACCTGCCGACCGGATGATGTGAATAAAAAAGAAGAATTCGATCTTCAAGAGCTCGGTGCCAACGAAAGCGAAGCCGTTGGACGTCGGTTCGTAGCAGACATTACCGAAGCACGCGTTCAAGAAATTTTTGAACTCGTTGATCGCGAATTACGAAAAGTAGAACGATCTGGAATGTTACCAGCGGGTGTTATTTTAACGGGTGGCACAGCAAAACTCGCCGGAATTTTAGAAACCGCAAAAGAGTCGCTTCGTCTTCCCGTGTCGCTTGGCACGGCAATTGGTATTTCATCCGTGATCGAACGCGCACACGATCCAGCGATGTCGACCGCGATTGGTCTGGTCTTATGGGGTCAACATATTCGCGAAACCAACGAGGGAGGGAAGTTCGCAAATGTGTTTGCGAAGTTTAAGGGTGTGGATAAGTTAGGGGACGGGTTGAAGAAGATGTGGAAGTCGCTTAAACCATAAGACAAATAAAACGCTCTATTTAGTGCGTTTTTTATTTTTGCTTGACATGTGGCTATCGCAGTCTTAAAGTGTATAAGATTTCTGCTCAGTTAAGCGATGTTTTGAACAATAAATGTGTTCATGTTGAACACGAAAAATTTATGGCTGAAGTGAAACCTGATATCGAAACTTTTGCAAAGATAAAAGTTGTTGGAATTGGTGGTGGAGGAGGTGCAGCAATTAACCGCATGATTTCTGACAAGATCAAAGGGGTCGAATTTATCGTTATTAACACCGATGTTCAAGCCCTTCATCAAAATTTAGCGCCTCACAAATTACCAATTGGAAAAACAGTTACGCGTGGGCTCGGGGCTGGAATGAATCCTGACATGGGACGACGCGCGGCAGAAGAAAGCGCAAATGAAATTCGCAATGTTTTGAATGGAGCGGATATGGTGTTTCTCACATGCGGACTTGGAGGAGGAACAGGAACAGGAGCCATTCCAGAAGTCGCGAAGCTTGCAAAAGATATCGGTGCGCTCACGATTGCGGTTGTCACAAAACCATTTTCGTTTGAAGGAGCACAGCGTCGTCGCATTGCAGAAGAAGGCTACTCGCTCCTTCTACAGCATGTGGACACGATTATTACGATTCCAAACGACCGTGTCTTGCAGATTATTGATAAAAAAACGTCCCTTCTAGATGCATTTAAGGTTGTTGACGACGTCTTACGCCAAGGTGTCCAAGGGATCTCAGAACTCATCACGATTCCAGGTCTCATCAATGTCGACTTTGCTGACGTAAAAGCGATCATGGAAAACAGTGGCTCTGCGCTCATGGGAATCGGTCGTGCAACGGGAGAGAATCGCGCGGTTGAGGCTGCCAAACAGGCAATCGCTTCTCCACTTCTCGAGGTTTCGATCGATGGAGCGAAGGGAATCCTTTTTACCATTACGGGTGGAACCGATCTTGGTATGCACGAGGTCGCGGAAGCCGCGAAGATTATCACTGGTTCGGCCGATGAAGACGCTCGTGTTATTTTTGGCTCCAATATTGACGAAAGCATGGGAGAAGAAGTACGTATCACGGTCGTTGCAACAGGATTCGACAGTCGTGAACGTCGAACTATTTCTCCGGGTGCCGTCGAAGTACAGTCTCAAAACACCTGGACCCCAACAGCGCTTCGTGTACGCGAAGACGATCAAAGCCGTCGTCCAGCAAAACCAACGATTTCTTATCAGCCACAACCCATGCAGCCTCCTCGACCCACCCCAATACAAGCTCCCGTTTTCACGCAACCAAAGCCCATGATGCCACCTCCAAGCATGCCATTGATCGCGAAACAAACCGAAGAAGAAGAAATAGAAATCCCCGCGTTTATTCGCAAAAAGATGATGTAGAGAGTGAAAGTGATTGAGTGATTGAGTGATTGAGTGATATAGTAGGCAAGTTGCCACTCTGTCTCTACGTGACTTAGTCACTTTTTTCTATGCGCTGTCCTATTTGTAATAATGCTGACACCAAAGTTATCGATTCTCGTCTTTCGGTTGATGGAATGAATATTCGTCGAAGACGTGAATGTGAGAAATGCGATTTTCGGTTTTCAACACTTGAGGAAATGGAGCTCCTCGATCTTACGGTTGTGAAGCGTGATGGTCGTCGAGAAGCGTATGCACGTGATAAGATTGTGCGAGGGCTTGAAAAAGCGTTAGAGAAAAGACCGTATACCGATGTCAGCATGCAACAACTGGTACATAAAATCGAGCGAGATATTCAAAAAAAGCGACGTGGGGAATTGACATCTAAAGAAATGGGGGAAGTGGTGATGAAGCAATTGAAAACATTCGATAAAGTTGCGTATATTCGCTTTGCGTCGGTGTACCGCTCTTTTGACGACGTGAAGACATTCGAACAAGAATTACGGAGTTTGATTACTCCGACATTGAAAAAATCAAAAAAGAAATAATATGGCAGAGCGATCACAAGGAATTCATCAAACGATTCTCATTATTGCCGTTACGGTTGCGGCGGTTATTGGTTCTGTTTTCGGAGGCATCAGTGCCATTCTCATGACAGGCGCGATTAAAACGTCCGATGTTTTTTCTCGTTTTTCCGATGGAAAAAATGCGACCGTGCTTGATAAAAATATCATTGAGCTCATTGAAGAAGAAAGTGCGACCATTTCTGTTGTGGACCAGGTTGCGCCGTCTGTCGTAAGTGTTGTGATTAAACTTCCAAGACGTATGCTTGAGGAAAGCGGAATCGGGTTTGATTATTTTGATTATCGTTTTGTTGAACCCACACCGCTTTCGGAAGAGGAAAAAAATGAACTGGTCGAAGTTGGCGGCGGTACAGGATTTTTTATGTCTGCAGATGGGTATATCGTAACAAATCGTCATGTGGTGAGCGACGCGGGAGCAACTTATACGATTGTCACAAATGATGGGGCCGAACTTCCAGCAACCGTTGTTGCAACCGATGCGTTTTTGGACATTGCGGTGCTCGACATTTCTGGAGATGGATATCCCGTCGCAACGCTTGGTGACTCCGATCGCATTCGCATTGGGCAGACAGTGATCGCGATTGGAAATACGCTTTCGGAGTATCGCAATACGGTTACCAAGGGAGTTGTGTCAGGAATCAATCGACGTGTCCTTGCGGGAGATGATTTCGGAACCGATGAAGTGATTGAGCGTGCGATTCAAACCGATGCTGCGATTAATCCAGGTAACTCTGGCGGTCCACTCATCAATCTTCTTGGTGAGGTCATTGGAATTAACACAGCCGTGAGTTTTGAAGGACAGTCTATCGGGTTTGCTCTTCCGATAAACGATGTCAAAAAAATCGTTGATGATATCGAACAATACGGTCGCATTGTCCGACCATGGCTTGGTGTTCGATATATTCCTGTGACGGAGGAAATTGCTCAAGCAGAAGGACTTCTATACGATTTTGGGGTCTATCTCGTTGGGGGAGACACAGAAATCGAACCAGCGATCGTTCTGGGCTCACCGGCAGAGGCTGCTGGCCTTCAAGCTAAAGACGTCATTCTTTCTGTGAACGGGACAGAGCTCAAAGAAGACCACTCGCTCGGCGCCATGGTGAGTACATTTGAACCAGGACAGGTTGTATTGCTTAAAGTCGCTCGAGGAGAACAAGTATTTTCATTGAATGTGATGCTTGCGGAATTTATAAATACCATTGAATAATACTATGCGGAGGACAAAAATTATTGCAACGATTGGGCCGGCATCTGAAAATCCAATCGTTTTGCAAAAGATTATTAAGGCAGGGATGAACGTGGCTCGGTTGAATTTTAGTCATGGGACGCATGCATGGCACGCGAAAACGATTCGGACGATTCGTCGGCTTGCAAAAAAACAAGGAGAGACGATTGCGATTTTAGGGGATTTACAAGGACCAAAAATTCGGTTAGGGGTTTTGCCTGAGAAAGGGATTGAGTTGAAAAACGGTGAAACAGTGACACTTCCTGTTACCTATCGCGCGTTGTATAAGGACTTGAAAAAAGGCGATCGTGTTTATATTGATGATGGAATTTTGGAAGTGATATTTGTAAAAGGAGCTCTTGGAACGATCACGGTCAAAGTGACAAACGGAGGACTCGTTACCTCACACAAAGGAATGAATTTTCCAGATTCCACATTGAGCATTTCGTCTTTGACCGCTAAGGACAAGGAAGATATTATTTTTGGTGTTCAACAAGGAGTCGACTGGCTCGCATTGTCTTTTGTAACGAGCCAAGCCGACGTCCGCCTCCTTCGCCGTCTTATCAAAGTAGCCGCTACACGCTACTCCCTACACGCTACCCCTCCTCCTCGCATCATCGTAAAAATCGAAAAGCACGAAGCTATCGACCGCTTCGACGAAATCCTTGCGCAGACGGATGCTGTCATGGTCGCGCGAGGGGATCTTGGGGTGGAAACCGAAGCAGCGGACGTACCGATTCGCCAGAAAGAGATTATTGCTAAGTGTCGTATAGCAGGAAAGCCTGTCGTCGTCGCAACCCAAATGCTCGACTCCATGATTCGCAATCCCCGTCCAACACGTGCAGAAGTTTCTGATGTCGCAAACGCCGTGTGTGACCACACCGACGCTGTTATGCTTTCTGGAGAATCGGCTGGTGGGAAGTACCCTGTTCAAGCCGTTGCTATGATGGCAAAGATTGTGACGGAAACAGAAGCATCGCCATTCGACGACGTTGGTCAGACTTCACCTGTTATTGCGAGGAGTCCTCAGACGACGCGGCAATCTTTCACGACGGACGTAAGCCGTGCTCTTGCCATGCTCGCCGTGGATGGTCAAATCGATGCGATCGTTGCTTCGCTAGAACATGCTTCCTTTGCTGAACAGCTCATGAGTGCGCGTCCAGAACTCACCATGTATCTCGCCTGTCCAACAGATACGGAGACGAGACAGACGAATATCCGCTGGGGCGTGCGCCCGTTTACGTTAAAGATAAAACATCAGAAACAATTTACAGAGAAAGCTCTCGCTGAATTGAAGAAAAGGAAGTGGATAAAAAAAGGGATGAAACTCGCCATTGTCGCAGGTGGGGAACACGGAACGGGGTTTGATATCTTACAACGATAGTTATTCGATGCGATCTGTCGCATTTGTAGAATACGAAGAAAATTTGTTATTCGTAACGGAGGGTGCGCTGTAGCTGACGGGCGACCCGAAAAAAAAGGAGCACGAATTTCGTGCTCAGGAGTATGTCCTTTGAAGGACTAGTTGCGACGGAACGCTCGTTGCTGTTCGACCGAGATGCCGGGAGACGTTGTGGAGCGTGTTGCCGATGAGGAAGCTGTTACCGACAATGCTCGTTGAGCGTTTTCTGCGATCACTCGCTGCGTCTCGAACGGATTGCCCATCCAGATACGATCGACCTTCAGCTTCAGCCGAAGCTGAGAACGCGTGCGAGAGATGCACGAGTCCTTCATGCAGGTGATGGTCCGGTAACCATCTGCTGTGATCTCAGACGTTGGTTGACCAACCGAGTTCACACGATACGCCGTGACGAGAACGGTCGAGAGAAGTGCGCGACAGTGGAAGCACTCTTCGTACCTGTTGCGGGAGGGTTGGGCGGCACCAGAGATGCCGTCCATTCCGAACTTGCGAGCGATCGAGAGTCGCCTACTGTGGTCGTGGATGTGTGTGGGGGTCAGTGGCGGGGAGGAGAGCGGAGGACGAGGAGGGTTCAAGAGTCAGCTCCAGTGAGCAGGTGGGTTGAGTGACAGCATCTGAATTCGGGCGACCACCTTCCTTCAGACAACAATAAGATACGTTGTTCTGTTTGTATTGTCAATATCCCCAATAACCCTTGTCATCAAAAAAACCCTATGTTATTATGCCCGCGCACAACCATGGACCGGTGGTGTAGCCCGGTTAACACGTCTCCCTGTCACGGAGAAGATCGAGGGTTCGAATCCCTTCCGGTCCGCCATAAAAATACGACCGTCTTAGGTCGTATTTTTATGTCCTCTGCGAGTGTAATGAGTCGAAGGGCTCCTTATTTTTTTAGCGCAGAAATTTCCGCTTCTGTCAGCTCTCGTGTCTTACCCTCTTGCAGTGTGCCGAGCTTGACGGTGCGGATGCGGGTTCTGGTGAGAATGCGAATGGTATATCCAAGCTCATTGCACATGCGGCGGATCTGGCGGGGACCACCTTCTTGCATGATGATGGAGAACTCGCGATCGGATTGGCGTTTGATGCTCGTGGGAAGAGTTTTTTTCTTTCCGAGTACGACTCCTTCTGCAAGCGAGCGCAGATGCCCGTCACCGATATGTTTGTCGAGGATAACGTTATATTCAACATCATGTTCGTATCGTTGATGCGTCAGTTTTTTTTCAAGCTCACCGTCGTTTGTGACGATGAGTAAACCTGACGCTTCCACATCGAGACGTCCAACAGGAAAGAGTCGCAGTTTTGATGGAACGAGTTTGAGAACAGATTTTTCCGTATGACGATCGAGATTCGTGGAATATCCTGCCGGTTTGTTGAGGAGAAAATAAACCTTCTCTGTTTGATTCTTTGGACGACGATTTAGGACTTCTACTCGATCCGTCTCCTCAATTTGGTCTCCCATTCCTACACGCTTTCCATTTACAAAAACAACCCCCGCATCTATGAGTCGGTCTGCCTCCCGACGTGAACAATATCCGTGTTCAGCCAAGTATTTGTTGATTCGTGTAGACATGAAGGCATCCTAGCAAATAAAAGTGCCGTCGCATAGGGTGCGACGGCAGAGTTCGTTTATGGACCGGTCGGGTTGTCTTCGAGATTCTTGATCGTGAAGCAGGACTTCTGGTCACCTGCTTCGATCTTTGTCCAGCTGGCCGACAGCCAAGAATCCTCTCCACAAACGATCGTTCGCTTACCCTCGACCGTTTTCGGGAATCCCTTGTCCGTGAGATCTCCCCACGAACATTCGGCCACACAGGCTGGCTTCGTCCCCATGGCAGACACGACGAGTGACGCTGGGATCTTCGTCGAACTGGAAGCAACGACCGCAGGCTGTTTGACGACAGGTTTCGGCTCAACCATAGCAACCACCTTTGGCTCAACCTTGGGTTCGACCTTCGGAAGTTCGACAGCGACCGCAGGGCGTTCGACAACCTTCGCTACTTCCGGAGGCTTCGCAACTGCTGGGACAGGCGTCATCCCCTCCTTTTCGGTCGCAGGCCGTTCTACGACCGCAGACTGTTCGACGGTCGCAGGCTTCGGTTCATCTGGGAACAGCTCAGACACGGTCGGTGAGGACGATCCAATCGGATCAGTCGGTACCCCGCCTTTCCAGACGGCGATTCCGACAACGAACACAAGACCGGTCGCGACTCCCGCCGCTCGCGTCCAACTGATGGACGACGGGGAAGGCGAGGCAGGCTTCTCAGGAAGAGGCGGGACAGGTGAAGACACGGAAAGCTCCTTTGGCCCAGGTGGGCCGAACATGGTTGTGATGGCCGCGGCCAACTCGGGTGAGGTGGATTCTTGTGGAGGGACTCGAAAGGGTGAAGATTCCTCCCACTCATCTGGTTCAAGATTTTCCACTTCGACGACAGTCGGTTCAGGTATACAGGTGAGGTTTTTCTTCCCATGATCCGTATCTGGGTCCCGAGGCTCTTCCACAAATTCCTCATATTCAGGAGTGGAACGTTGTTGAACGGCTTCCCTCATGATGCCGCCAAGACGCAAGTGAAGTCCTGTCGGTTCCTCGATGACAGGAACTGCTGTCGGTTCTGCATCCCGACCATCTGCCCCGAACGTGAGCGGACCGTTTAGTTCGTTTTCTGCAATCGTGAGGATAAGTCCATCAACAAGTGGTGGAGGCGGAGCGTTCGGCAATGTGATACCAACAACGGTTACATTGGGGTCTGTCCCCATTTTCCGTTTTCTCATTGGGTTTCCTCTTGTTTTTCTCCTACACACCCTATGTGCGAAGGAGGAAGGTCACCATAGCTGAAAACAGCTGTCTCGTCAAGAATAGCTGAAATCAAAACGACCCTTTCGGGCCGTCCTTAAGTTTATTTGCTCATGTTGACCTGTGCGACGATTGCCTCAAACACCGCTGGCTGATCTTTTGCAATAAACGATAGAATTTTGCGATCGAGCTCAATTCCAGCCTTGTGCACTCCATCCATAAATCGGCTGTAGCTCAAACCAAGTGGACGCACCGCCGCATTCAAGCGAACTTGCCAAAGCGAGCGCATGACACGCTTTTTTGCACGACGATCTCGAAACGCATACGCCCCTGCTTTCAATTCAGCGGTGCGAGCGAGTTTAATTTTCGATTTACGACCCCACATCATGCCTTTGGTTTTCGCAAGCAAGTTGCGTCGACGTTTGGCATGTTGGATTCCTCGTTTAACACGTGGCATAGAATGAGAGAAAAGTTCGAAATCCGAAGTTCGAAATCCGAAGTTTGGAATTATTTTCTATTTAGTTCCGGGAATAAGTGTTTTAATGGCACGGATGTGTGCGACGGACAATTGGTTGTCACGACGCTTTTTACGGGTGATTTTTCCAGAGTCTCTGCTGTTGAAATGATCCTGACCACTATAGCGCTTGAGGATCTTTCCCGTTGGCG
This sequence comes from uncultured Gammaproteobacteria bacterium, assembly GCA_964471375.1. Taxonomy (GTDB): domain Bacteria; phylum Patescibacteriota; class Patescibacteriia; order UBA9934; family GWF2-40-263; genus YC12-FULL-57-11. The sequence continues at coordinate 11,183 of CAYYFM010000010.1, read as the reverse complement.
TAATCTTGATGCGCTTAGAAAGCGCTTTGTGCGGTCGAAGTTTTGGCATAAATTGGATATTTCTAATCGTCGGGAGTATAGGAAATTTGGCTTTGATTGTCAAGATCGAATGTCTATCCCCTTGCCAGGATCATCGTAATCGTTCCTCCCATCACCTGAACGGGCTGTTCAACACGAATCGGGAAGTCCTGTTTAATCAGTTCGAGAAATTTAGTCACAACCCCTTTTGCGACATCGACATGTGCCTTTTCACGGCCACGCAATCGCAACTCGATTTTAATTTTATCACCGCGTTCGAAAAACTTTTTCCCCTGTTGTCGGCGGATCTCGAGGTCGTGATCTCCAATGCGCAATGAGAGTCGAATTCCTTTGACTTCAACTTCGTGTGATTGAGCCTTTTGTTTGCGGACCTCTTTTTCCTTCTGATATTTGAAATGACCAAAGTCTAGAATCTTGCACACAGGAGGATCGGCCTTCGGGGATACCTCGACTAAATCCAACTCGCGTTCAAGCGCAAGCGCAAGCGCTTTTGACGTTGGAATAACTCCAAGCTGTTCGCCTTTATCATCAATAACGCGAATTTCAGGATTATTAATCTGTTCATTCACCCGAAAGGTCGGGATGTTCAATTTCGGTTTTTGATTGCGATGTCGATGAATACGCATAGTACGAAGGGAATTCTAGCGGAGATATGAGAAATTAGCAAGGATTTGGGCAGAGGTCACAAAAGACCTTTCGCAAAAGAAAATCCCCCATCTGTTTGATGGGGGAATATTAGAAGTCAAGGAAAATCCTCAGGACATTCACCAGAACAATCAGTCCAACCATTCCCGTCGTGACAGGGTCAAGGAATGTCCACGAGAGGTAAAAAGCTCCGATGGCTGTTGTTGAACTGATCAGGGTGACAACAAAGATGCTCACAAGCGTTCGACCGAGGACTCCGTCGCACAGAGCCTCCATCATCCTTCCTCCGTCTAGCGGAGTGGTTGGAAGGAGGTTGGACAGCGACAGCGCAACGTTCATGATTACGAGGTTTGTTGCCGTGAGAAGGAGAACGTCTGTTTTTGAGCAGATCACGAGAAGGAATGCGACGATCGCAATGCAGAATCCGGCAAATGGCCCAGCGAATGCAACGGCAATTTTTTTTGTTGCAGACAATCGCCACATGCAAGGTGCACAAACGACAACATACCCACCGATCGCGTGGATCGTTATTTTGATGCACGGTCCGCTTCCGAACAGTCGGAACATGAGTGCATGACCAAGCTCATGAATAAGAATACTCATGAACAAACAGATCATCCCGATCACACCAACCCACAATGGCTGGTTGAAGTGCGCACACAGATAGGCGTAGTAGAGGAGCAAGCCGACGAAACTCGGATGGACATGCGTTTCTGTTCCGAACAGATGGAATTGTACGCTTTTCATGGGACGTCCAGCGGGAAGGAAAAAGAACATTGAAACGCCGTGGGTTCATTTGGCGGACGATCAAGAGTCAGCTCTCCTTGTTCGAACAGCTGTTGTGCGCAGGAGGAGACGAAGGGAAGTCCGAGTGTGTCCATTCCGATACGTACCTGATCGAGATGTCCGTCGGGATGTCCGACCACAAGCACGGTGATCTTGCCGACGGGAGCTGTTGTTCCCCGCGCATGATCGTAACAGCGACGCAGTTCCGACTTCATTTCTGCAGGGGCAATGATCGACGGAGTTGACGAAGCTTTTTTTTGTTCAGGCTTCGGACTTTTCCGTACCTTCGGCTGTTTTTTTACTGGAGGCTTTTCGAGTTTTTCAACTTCTACCTTGCTGATCTCCTTGTCAGAAGCTGTTTCAGGTTTTTCAACAAGGATGGCTTCCGGTTGTTTTTCCAAAGGCTTTTCGACCGGATGATTTGCTTGTCCGAGAAGTTGAAAGAAGGTGTTCGCCTCCTCGAGATTTAACACACGAAACGCTGGCGTTTCCCAATATCGTTTTGGCCATCGCACATTTTTCACAAACGATAGCGAGAACAAGGCGATGAGAACCATGAGCAGAGCGTGCTTGCGTGTCACTCACCACCTCCTTGTTCTTTATGGATGAGAGTACTTGGTCCCGCACGAGTTCCAGGCGGCAAAATCACGTAGCGACCCAGAATCGCCTCACCCTGTTTTTTGTTGACCGTCGCAATCGCGTTGCGTGAGTAGATGTACGCATCATTCGCGCCGTTTTCAACATAGAACACCATGTCAGATTGTGATCCTTGCGGGGTTTTCTTCGCAAGTTCTGACAGCCACGTTTCAAACCCAGACTTTGTCCATTTCTTCGCGCTCGTGGAGCTGTAGATTCCACTTTGACGAAGGTAGAAGTGATAGTCAGGCTCTTTTGGAAGTTTGGCGTAGCGGACAAATTCTTGGACGATGATGTTCCAGTCCGCATAATCTTTCTGTCGTTTCGCGAGCTGTTCTCGCGCAACTTCGGTTTCTCCATCGATCTGGGACATACGCAAGGCATGATCTTCCTCGATGGATTTGCGTTCCGCTTTGGCTTTTGTTTTGAATGTCTCCAGTTGTTTTTCAGCCATCGCGATCTGTTCTTGCTTTGCTTTGTATTCTTCTTCAATCGCATTTTGCGGTTTGGTGTATACCGCAAGCATCACCATGGCAAAACACATGTACATGTCTACCATCGAGAACATAGAAGAATTCGACCGACGCCGCGCATTATTCATTCGACCCCTCCGCTTTCACCGTCCAAAGCGTGACGAACTTAATGACTTTTGCGCAGAGAATACCGTGGAGTCCAGGAATGAATGCGTACAGGAGCGCAGATTTGCTCGCTGCTTCATGAGACGCTTCCACAAAGTCAGTAAGTCCGACCATGGTTCCGGCCACCCCGCACATGGTGCACAGCTCCTCACACTTGAGCGCCCCGTCATCATCTCCTCGACTCGCAAACCACAAGCCAAGAATCCACGCGCTCGTTGTGAGGTAGGGAACAAATCCAAGGTCAGGAAGAATTCCTAGGTAGGGAATGTTCACAAACACAAAGTTGTTGAGAACGTACGCAAGAAGTGGAACAATGACCACTCCAGCCCAAACAGGCATTTCGATGCGTTTCATCTGAGTCATCTCCATAAATTGTGAAAGGACTGGCTAATGAGCCTAGCAGTTGGTACTATGATCGTCAATGCTTATATGCCAACTCTCGCCACAAACAAAAAAGCTTCCTTCGATTATGAATTCCTCGAAAAATTCGAGGGTGGGTTGAAATTGACTGGGCCGGAGGTGAAATCAGTGAAAGCAGGACACATTCAGTTGCAAGGATCTTTTTTGTATTTAAAAAATGGTGAGCTCTGGTTGAAAGGTGCGACGATTTCAAAATATGGTCCAGCTGGCCCACAATCAGGCTACGATCCAGTCCGCGATCGCAAAGTCCTTTTGCACGGCCGAGAACTGAAACGGTTAGTCGGAAAAACTCATGAGCAAGGATTGACTTTAGTCCCAATTTCGGTGTACACTCGTACAACTCTCGTAAAACTTGAATTCGTTCTCGCTCGTGGAAAAAAACAATACGAAAAGCGTGAAGCAATCAAGAAACGAGATGTCGAGCGTGAACTTCGCACTCGTATGAAAAATTAGGGGCTGTCACGGGTTCGATAGGGACAGGACGCTAGATGAGCAAGCCGAGGTCGTGTGGATCCTCGTTAATCCTCTGCACAAAGAAGACAATTGCCAACATCTTCGCGAAGGCCAAGAACATGATCGCTTCGGCGTTCTCCGTTCCAACCTTCTCTCTGGTTGTCGCCTAATAGCCACAACCCATCCGTCCCCTGACGTCCGATAGCGGGATCCGGGTGTCATGTATCCTGTCGCTGATGGGATATATCGGGCTGGGTAATATCGATAGACCTGTTGCCAGATCCAAATGAATGGTATTTGGCAACAGGTCTATATGTACGTCCGATATTGCTGAGGAGGCAGGCGTACACGTCTCGGTGGGTTTCGTTTCGCCTACACCACCTTGCCGTACCTAGGCGGAACTTAGCTTGAAGAAACATCTGGTCGATCGTTCTTACACATGGGTTCAATTCCCATCAGCTCCACCAACATAAAAACTTCTGCTTGCAGGAGTTTTTATGTTATACTCCTCTTAACTATGCTCACTCCCGAAGGAGGAAATCCACACACGATCAATGTCTCAACGATGACATTTGTCAAAGCGGTGCTCATCGTGCTCGCGCTTTGGTTTTTTTGGTATATTCGTGAGATCGTTGCGATGATCGTCACCGCGCTTTTGCTCGCAGCGCTCATCGACCCATTTGCCGACTGGTTTCAAAAACGAAAAATCCCGCGTGGACTCGCGGTCGTGATCGTTTATATTATTCTTGGACTCATTGCGACCCTTGTGATCGTTGCCCTTGTGCCAGTCGTCATCGAGCAGGTGACACAACTGTTTGGATCTGGACCATTTTCTGAAACGCTTCAACAAACATTTTCAAGTAATTCAACGTTGTTTGACGTACAGCGTTTTATTGCCTCCCTTCTTTCAGGGGAAACATCTGTCGCGACACTTTTCTCACAAATCGGCAGTTTCCTTTCTGGTTTCCTCGCGCTGTTCGTCGTCCTTGTTCTTGCGTTTTACATGGTCGTAGAAGAAGACACCGCAAAAAAAGTTTTTAAAAATCTTGCTCCGATTGAATATCAACCGTTTCTCGTTCAGATTCTCACCAAGATCCAAATAAAAATTGGTGCATGGCTTCGCGGTCAGCTCTTGCTCGGGCTCATCGTTGGCGTGACCTGTTTTATCGGACTCTCGATCATTGGGGTAAAATACGCATTGCTTCTCGGTATCATCGCAGGACTCTTTGAGATCGTTCCGTACGTCGGACCAACTCTATCGGTGATTCCAGCGGTGTTGGTCGGGTTTACACAATCTCCCATAACAGGTGTCATTGTCCTCGTGATGTACCTCGTCATTCAACAGATAGAAAACAACGTCCTCGTCCCAAAAATCATGCAAAAAGTTACGGGTCTCAATCCAATTGTTTCCATCGTCGCGCTTCTCGTTGGAATAAAAATCGGTGGCCTCGTCGGAGCCATTCTCTCCATCCCTATCGCTACGATGCTCTCCGTGATCCTCGAAGATCTCTTCCGCACCTCAGAACCTCAGGACCTCAGAACCTAATCTCCCTTCTATGTTCCACCAACGTCGATCATTTTATCCATTCATCCTCGCGCTTCTCACTCTTTTGCTTGCCGCGCTCATGATGAAAACTTTGGTGAAACCACCTTCACCGAGTTCTTCTATTTCAGAAACAGTTCCAGTGACGGAAGCGGACTATCGACAACAATCACATGACATCATCGCTCCGTTCGTTCTTGCCTATCAATCTGCTTCAACGGATATCGCAAAACTTGTTGCGGTCGAAGATGCACTTTCTGCTCTCTCAAACTTGATTGTTACCCCATCGTTCAAGGATGTACATTTCAATCTCGCTGTTTCATTGAGTCTCATTCGTGACGGCTTGCGCAGTGCAGATACATCTCTCCAAACAAACGGCTACACCAAACTGACAACACTCATCTCTACGTACCCTTGGCTAACCCAATAATCCGTTTTGTATTTTTTGTAATTCCGTAGTATTTAACGACCTTCACTGTGTCTAGAATAGAAAAGAATCAACCGATCATGAAGGAAATGGAAGAAATGAAAGGTGAACTAAAAACGGTTGTAAAAGAAGGGAAGCGTGGTCGTCACCGTTTTCGTTCCTGTGGCTTTATCGCCTTGGCAATCATTTTCACCCTTTCAGCTTATCTCATCTGGACCGTCGCCTCAACGGGTCTTGTTCAAATTCCTCTTTTGACGAATCTCACCTTCCATTCATCAACGCTTGTTCGTGAAGTTTCCTTAGGTGTTCCATTTAATTCTGCTCTTTTAAAACAAACGGTCGCAGGCCAAATTCATCTTTCCGAAGGAACTCTCACGACCTTTCTTCAAGATCAACTCTCCACACGATCACAAAATTTTTTTGAATCAAAAGGAGCTCAAATTCTCCTCACAAAATCAGACGGGATTGAATTGTCTCTTCCAATACGTGATAATGAACTTGGATCTACCGTTGTGGTGAAATTTGAGATGGATATTCAAGAAGGTGCGATCACATTGAATCTGTTGAGTGCCTCGTTGGGCTCATGGAACGTTCCAAACGTCTTACTCCAAGGAGTTCTTGCTCCTTTTCTAACGACAGGAACAACCGAACTGAACACCCTCCTTAAAGATGTTTGCACCCCAACGTCCATCGCTCAACAGGAAGGCTCACTCACCCTTATTTGTAAGACATGATTCTCCTCCATCGCATCACTCCGTTTTTTATTGGCCTCTCTGCGGCCCTCGGGTTTGCATCGATGTTGGTTTTGTATACACAACCTCTTCTCACGATGTTGCTCACAATCATCGTCGTTGGGTTGTTGCTCACACGACTCGTCGGGTTCGCACCACGTCAATTTCAATACTGGATGCTGTTTGGAACCCCGATGCTTTTTCTCATCTCAAGCGACGGACTCATGCTTTTTTTGGAACGCTCCTTCGCGCAAATCGTTCTTGCGGTAACCGTTTCCCTTTTTCTTTTCTTTTTTTCTGAACATGTTTTTTCCTACGTGCATGCTCCCGTTAATTACGAGGCGTATGCGATCGAGCATCTCTCTCTTGTTTTGAATGTCGCAAGTGTTTTTTTCGTCAGTGTTACGGCGTTTGGAACACGCATTTTTCTCCCGACGTACGCCCCGATCCCTGCGCTCACAATTCTTTTTTTTCTCATAGCTCTTTTTGTCATGTATGGCACACTTTGGGCAAGTAAAGTTGACCTTCGTCAAGCGCGTTTGTTTGCCTTTTGCGGTGCACTCCTCGTGACAGAATTATTTCTCACCGTGACGTACCTCCCAACAGGGTTTTATACAAACGCCGCCCTCATCGCCCTTACGGTTTATCTCTTCGTCGGCTTGACGCGCGCGCATTTTGTTGAGAAGCTGTCGCCCTCACTGATTCGCCGTTACGCCGTGAGCGCCGTTCTTCTTCTTGGCTGTATCGTCGGCACGGCTAAATGGTTATGAACCAAAATCTCTCTCAAACGATTCGCACGATTGTTCTCTCGATTATTCTTGGATTTGGAAGTGGAGTGATCGGTACCGCCGTAACCACAAACGCTCTTTCCGATTACGCACTGTCCCTTGGTGCTCTGTCTTCTCCTGCGCGACTGTCCGAAGAACAGCCTCGTTCGATTCCACAATCGTATACCGATGTTATCCGTGAAATTACCGAATCTGTTTTGCCAAGCGTTGCGGAGTTTTATCTGGTGGGATCATTTGAAAAATCCATTTCTTCCGGAGCGGTTCTTACATCCGACGGATGGATTATGACGATGTTTGAAGCACTTCCAAGCACATCAAATCTTTCTGTTGTTATCGGAGGAAAAACATATCGCGTTGAACAACTCGTGAGCGATTCAGCAACAGGCGTTGTTTTTGCAAAAATTAACAGTTCAAATCTTCCTGTTTTTGCCTTTGGAAAAGGATTCGATCTCACGGCAGGTGATCAACTATTCGTCACTCCATCTCCACGCACCATTTTTTCTGAATCCGTTGTCGAAATCGTTTGGCGAAAAGGAGCACAGCCTTCTGACTCTCCAGGCAGGACCATCTTGATTGCGACGGATGAACGTGATGAATTCGGTGCTCCTGTTGTAAACATCCACGGAGATTTAGTCGGGATTATTGATGGAGCAAACATATTACCAACAGACATCGTGCTTACCGGATTCAATTCTCTTTTGCGTGAAGGAAAAATTTCTCGTCCATCCCTTGGTGTTGTAGCGACCGATCTTTCTCGCTCGCTCGGTTTAGATAAAACGATCACACAAGGTTACAGTGCTGGTGCGGCACTTATCGGATCGACATCTGTAAAAAAAGGAAGTTCTGGAGCTCTCGCCGGTCTTGTTCCTGGCGACATCATTCTCACCATCAACGGCACCCCCATTGATTTCACCCACTCCCTCGACGAACTCATCTTCTCTCACAATCCAGGAGATACGATCACTCTGCAAGTCGCTTCAGCAAAGGGTGAAAGAGAAATAGTCGTCACCTTATCAACTTTATAATTTTACCCAATATGTCTACTCCAAACTATTCCTCTATTCTCATGGACCGCTGGAAGGTCATCGCTTCCTTCGGTCTTCTCGGGCTTGTGTTTGCCCTTCTGATTTCTGTTGTCCAACCACTACGCTACTCTTCAACGGTGCGGTTACTTGTTTTACAAAGCGTCGGTACTTCTGTTGATGCGTACACCGCGAGTCGATCTGAAGAACGCATCGCAGAAAATTTGTCGACGATTCTGTATACGACAACTTTTTTTGACGAGGTGTTGAATGCAGGATTTAGCATCGATGAAAGTTTTTTCCCAGAGCAGGATTATAAACGCCGTCGTGAGTGGAATAGAACCATTGATGCAACCGTTGCTCGCGGATCTGGTCTTATGACGATAACGGCTTATCACCGTGATGTCGATCAAGCCGAACAAATCGCCCGTGCGGTTGCGTTCGTCCTTACCGAAACAGCAACGGAGTTTACCTCTGGCAGTAATGTTGAGGTAAAACTAATCGATGCTCCACTCAATTCTCGCTGGCCAGTAAAACCAAATATCCCTGCGAACGCCTTTTCAGGATTCGTCCTCGGCGGACTCCTCGGAATGGCGTATGTCGTTACGCAATACGATCGAATTCGTCGAAGACATCAGTTGGTTCATGAAGAATAGGTGGGGTCCCTTGACCCCGCTCGTTCTGTTGACAGCCTCCCACACATTCTTGTAAGTTACGCTCAAAACCCTCTCTGAGGGTCGGGACCAGCGTCGTGATGACTCCTCCTTGTCACGAACGCAAGGCCTGGCTCTCTGAGAGTGTTTTTTTTCGGCCCGATAGCCTCTGCTGCGAATAACGAATCGCTACTAATTCTACAAATACTACGAATTGCAACGAATTATTGGGCTGTGTGTAGGATTCAGGGCGATTTCATACCTCTTGACAGTTTTGGTCTGATATGTTACTGTCACACCTTCAAAACCAAGCGGAAACCCGCGATTTCAGGCGGTTCGATGTCTGCCTGGCACATCTCCTCCTTGTGCCAGGACGTGATATCGAACCACCCGAGACCGTGGGCAGGAGGTGGGATACGAAATAACAAAAGATTACAAAAATACGTAAACTACTTAAATCTACAAAAATTTCGTAGCATTTCGTAGCTTACGTAGTTCCGTAGTCATTTCGTAGTTTCGTATCCATCTTCTCCTCCTGTCCATGGTCGGAAAGTTCTTTCCAACTACGGTTACCAAAAATCTCAACCCCGGCAACGGGGTGACGAGACGCGTGGGAAACAGGTCCCAAACGTTTTACCACCCCGGCGATGCCGGTACCCAAGGAGTCCAAGATGCGAGCAATCGCCATTTCGATCCCCGTTTTCAAGGAGAATCACATGAACCGAGTTCTGGCCATTTTCGGCCTTTCGATGATCGCGCTGTGGAGTGCGTCGGCTGATGCGGCCCCAAAGGCCGAGCCGATCGCCTGCGTCGAAGACGTGGCGGCGGCAACGCCGGTCACGGCCGAATGTATCGATCTCGATGGGGACAAGTTCCCCAGCAACGCCGCGGACGAAACGCTCCGCGATGCGGTCGATGACCCGGACAAGGACGTGTTCGCGCGCTGGGCGTATCCTGGCGCTCCGATCGCGATCGGCGATTGGCTCGACTCGGACCAAGACGGTTCCGACGATGACGCCGAGTGGGAAGAAATGGTCGAAGCCGCGGGCGGGGAAGACTCGCCGGGATGGGCCAAGCTCGAAGCGATCGTCGCTCTGTGTCTTGAGGACAAGAACGAGACGGCGTATGGTCTTACGTTCGCGTGGGCGGTCGACAAGGGTGTTCACACCTGCGTCAACTTGCCGGCAGGCGCGAAGTTCGACACGGTTGCAGGCGTTCAGCTCCGGCCGATCGTGGTCGAAGAGCGTCGCCGGATCGCGGCGGACAAGGCGACGAAGACGCAGACCGAACAGTCGGTTGCCTCGCTCCGCGAGGAGATCGGCAGTGTGGGCATCAAGTGCCCGCCGGTGGTGAAGCCCGTGATCGCAGGTCAGGAGCCCGGCGAGGAAACGAGTTCGATCGTTCTCGATGTGTGCGTAGACGTTCCGGCAACGGGACTTTACGCGAGCATCGCCGGCGCCGAACAGCGTCTGGCGGCTGCGAATGCGAAAGAGCGTGAAGAGATCACGAAGGAACTCGTGGACTACAAGGCCGCCCAGAAGCTGGCGATGGACAAGCTTGCGGAACGGATTTCGAAGCTGGCGACTCGTCAGGGAGAGAGCGAGATGAACGGTCTCGTGTTCCTCGTCGGAGGTGAAGTCGGTGTGGTCGGACAGCGTCAGCTCCTTGCGAGCGAAGACGGTCCTGTCATCCGTGAAGGTGTTGTGGGCGAGGTGGGTGTGACGGTTGCTCAGGGCTTCGAGCTCTCGGGTGGCAACAGCATCCTGCTCGACCTCGGCGCAGGAATCGGCTCGACCGGGACTTCGGCAGGTGCGAAGCCATGGACGTCCGCTCGTGCGGCACTCGTGTTCTCCAAGGATGCGACCGACAAGATCGAGATCGGGGGTGGGCCACTCGTGTCCATCAACGCGGTTGGTGACCCCACCGCGCCCGATGCGACCGGAATGGTGTTCGGTGTCGAGCTGCGTGGCTCGCTCCGCTTGCCGAGCAAGAACAATCGAGTGTGCAACCGAGTCACGAGCCGTGGAAGTGTCGGTGCGGAAACGTACGGCTTCAACGACTACCGTGATGCGGGGGCGTACGTCGGGCTGAGCGTCGGCCTCGAAACCGGCATCTGCCCGATCGAACCCGTGCTCGAACCCTAGTCGGTCCTCCGGTAGAAGGAAGATCGACAGACTGACCTCATCTGTGCGTAAGCATGGATGGGGTCACTTTTTTGTCTGATGAAGCTGCGAATAACAGCTGCGAATAACAGCTGCGAATAACAAATCGGCTACAAATACTACAAATGCTACAAATTGCTACGTATTTTCGTGATCATTTGTTGCATTTGTAGTATTTGTAGCCGATTTGTTATTCGCAGCGTAACCGCTCTTGACTTTCCCGTGTATCTTTGCTACAGT
>CAYYFM010000009.1:0-7408 GCA_964471375.1 uncultured Gammaproteobacteria bacterium | reverse complement strand
CATGCGAAAATTAACTCGTGAAATTCAGTCAACAGCACGATCTATTATTTTGTTCGTTGATGAAGTTCACATGCTTGAACAAGCAAGTGGAACAGAAGGAGGGATGAATGTATCTGATATCTTGAAGCCCGCACTTGCTCGCGGTGATTTACAGGCAGTTGGAGCAACAACTTGGCGGGAATATGAAAAATTTATTCGTCCTGATGATGCTCTCGATCGACGATTCCAGCCAGTTCTGATTGGCGAGCCAAAACCTGAGGACGCCCTCGCTATTTTACGTGGAACAAAAGCCGTTTACGAAGCCTATCACCATGTGACGATCGATGACGATGCGCTTAAAGAGGCGGTAACGGGTTCAAAGGCTATCGAAAATAGGTTTTTGCCAGATAAAGCCATCGATCTTATTGATGAAGCTTGTGCAAAAGTCGCAATTGAATCTGTTTCATCGTCTCAAACAACAGCACTCGGTGTTGTTCATAGTGCTTGTAAAGGAGCAACAGGGCCATGTGTAACCGTAAAAGATATTCAACAAATTATTCTTGATTGGACAAAAAAAGTATGAATCCAACACTTACACAAACGAAAACATCTACAAAAACCGTTGCGGTTGCGGTCGTGATGATCGCTGTTGGGCTTGGACTCATCGGATACGCGGCTGGTCTTACGCCAGGAATAAAGAGCCAGACAACCCCAACCGATTTGTCTGGAACCGTTACGGCTTCGGTGACAACGATCAGTACGGTGGGAGATGCGCTCATCTATACGATTAAAATAAAAAACGCTGGATCCGCGGTCGTGAAGGATGTTTCTTTCAAAGAAAGTTTTGCAAAAGGAGTGCTGACCTATGTTACGTCCTCTGCAACTGGTGGGTTTACCTGCGCGGTTGTTTCGTCAGACCTGTCCTGTACCGGTGGTGCCATTTCTGCAAAGGGAACCGCAACGATTACTATGGAAACGGTTCTGGCCGGCAATCCAACCGCCTGTGGAAAAACCGCAACGATGTCATCGAGTTTGACGATCGATCCTTCCAATACGATTACCGAATCAAGTGAATCAAATAACACCGCATCCGTTTCGCTCCCTGTTCCAGGAATGTGTACCGATTTATCGATCACGAAATCAGCTTCTGTTTCATCTGCAACAACGGATGAATTGGTTTCTTATACGCTTGCGGTGACCAATAATGGATCTGCAACACAGCTAAACGTTAAGGTCAGCGATACGCTTTCAAGTACAAAGTTTGTCTATCGTTCTGCAACAGGTTCAGATGGATTTTCCTGCACGCAGTCAGGACTCACAATTACCTGTACTGGAGGAACAATCACATCGGGTTCAACCGCAATGATTGTGATTATTGGATCGGTTGGAAATAATACGCTTGCATGTGGAGAGAGTGAGTCATTAACTGATTCTGGTAAAGTTGATCCGGATAATTTGGTGACGGAGTCAGATGAGACAAACAATACTGCAACAGTGGTTACGACCGTCACAGGTCCATGTGGCGGCACCGTGACTCCACCAACGACAACTTCTGGTGGAGGAGGAGTGACTGGCGGATCCAGTGGATCTGGTTCATCTGGATACTCACCTGTTGACCGATAGTGGTTGACGGGTGCGGGAAATTGGGCTACATTAGCCGGTCCGAGTTTAATCGGACCGGTTTTGGTATCATGAATGCAGAGGTCTCTAGAGGAGGTATGGATGAAAGCTGAAACAAAGTTTCTCGTGTTGTTTCCTGGGGCGTGGGGGAATAGTTCGGTGGAGGATGTGCAGTGGTGGTTTGAGCGGTTTAAGCCGATGTTTGGAGGATATAAAGTCGTTTCACTCGTGTACGAAGGTCGTTCGCTCGATGAGATTGCTTTGTCTGTCCGCTATCAGCTTCAACGAGCGGGTGTCCCACCAGGCAGTCATGCGCTTTGCTACTCGATGGGGAGTCAGGTTCTGCGAAGTGTGATGGCGGTTGATCGCAATGTATTTGCTCGGGCGATCTTTATTAGCGGACTTGAACGACGTGGGATTCGAATCGTCGCATTCATACAGATCGTGTTTGCGGCGTTCTGGTCGTTCACCGCATCGCTTTTGACAGGTCGTGTGTACTTTCGATCAGCCAAGCACTGCCATCGAGTCATGTTTTCAAGTGAACAGGGGACAGAAAAAGAAGCCGAAACGATGCTCGTGCGCATGAAGCCTGAACCCATGTGGATGAAAATCGCACAGGTATTTCTCCCTGGGTTTCGCAAAACCCTGCCACCGCTTACGATTCCCGTGCAGGCAATTATCCCAGCTGACGATCTCATCATCGGTGGGTCCAAATACAAAGGCGAAAACGTCCGCGTCGTCAACGTCACCGGCGCCCATGCTTTCATCCGCCACGGCTCTCCCCGCTTCGACACCCTTCTCAGCCAAATCTCCCGCTTCCTCGCCGCCTAATAAGGCGGCGATTTTTATGCTGCAACTTTTTTGTCTTTAAGGTCGGTCTTGAGTTCATCCGTGGGAATTTCCTTCCCATTCGTCAGTTTTGAATCTGGAGTTTCGACGAGCACCAGTGGTTGCCTTTCACCTTTTATCTGCTTGCGTAATATTTCACGACCCGCCTTGGTTCCTGTGGTGTAATTATCTAGGACTTCAACGAGATTACCCAAGTTTGTATACATCTCTTTAATACCTGTCTTTTTATTGTTCCAAGCATCTTCACGTTGATTCACCTCCCCTGCCTTTGCCGTCCAAGCATCTGATTTTGGATCGAGCTTTTTGAGTTCACGCACCGCTTTTTGCATCTCATTAAACGCCTTGTCGGTATCATCTACAGCCGTCAGATACGCTTCTGTATTCTGTTTTTCTTTGGCGTTCCAGAATACCGGATCCGCATCAGGGAACCGTTCTGGTTTGACTGACTCTTCGGATGTAACTGTGGATTTTTCAGAAGGAAGTCTCCACTCCTCTTTCGTCATCATGTCATGAGCGGTCGCTGGTTTTGGATCGGACCAGTCTTTATTGCTCGGATCGATCATTTCCTTAAACGACGGTGAACCTTTCTCAACAGGGATGCTCGATGGACGGAGAGCATCTGTTTCACCGCGGAATTTTGCGATCAGGTTATCGACCTTCTTGTTGATTTTTGCCCACAACCCTTTTGGCGCATCATTTCCCGTTTGTGCAGCAATTCTCTCCATCATTTTGTTATACTTCGCTGTTTCTCCTATTCTTTGTTGATTTGCAGCGTCAACACTTATATCGACGGTTTGTTTTAAAAACGCATCAATTTCCTCTGGACCCATTTTTGCTCCTTCAAATTTTGGAGCCTCTGGCTTGTTCCCTCTATCAACCTCAGGTGGTCTCATTTCTGGATTGTCGGTATTCATAGTGTTTGAAGATGTCTCTTTCTTTATTTAAACCGAGCATCAATATCCGCTTTGAGCTTATCAATCAGCTTTCCTTCCATTTCCCGAATCGTTTCATCAAGCAACGCCTTGCGTTCTTTATTGATTTCAGCCATCCCAGCCTCAAAAGCATCCGTAGCTGTTTTTAATTCTTTGAGTATCTCCTCAGGAGTTTTTGCCATATAGTCACATTATAGAGCAAATGATACTGTGTGGGAAACTTATGTCATCCCCATTCGTCCACCTCCATGTCCACAGTCACTACTCGCTTCTTGAGGCGCTTCCCAAGCCTAAGGAGATTTTGAAGCATGTGCAAAAGCATGGGATGGATGCGGTGGCGATCACCGATAACGGGAACATGTATGCGGCGATTGAGTTTTATCAGAAAGCGAAGGATGCGGGAGTGAAGCCTATTTTGGGAGCAGACATGTATTTGGCAAAGGAAGGAAGATTGTTGAAGCGAGCGAAGATTGATACGAAGAATAATCGACTGGTATTGCTTGCGGAAACGAATGAGGGATATCACAATTTGATGAAACTGGTTTCTGTTGGGTTTTTGGAAGGGTTTTATTATAAACCGAGGATTGATCGAGATGCGTTGGCTGGAAACACGCGCGGATTGATTGCGTTGTCTGGTGGACACAATGGAGAGATTGAGGAGGCGATTAATTATGGAGACAAGGAGCGGGCAAAGGGACTGATTCGCGAGTATGTTACGCTTTTCGGAGAAGGGAACTTTTTTCTGGAGCTTGTTGATCGTCCGGAGATTGCGGAACAACAGACAATAAACGCGACATTGATCGAGCTTGGGCGGGAGCTGGGCGTTCCTCTTGTTGCGACGAAGAACACGTCCTATCTAAAACCAGGGGATGTTGAAGCGTGGAAAATTTTGAATTGCATTAAAGGTCAACAAACGATTGAGGTGTTTGAACGACGCATGCAAAATGAGTTTGATGCATCCATGGTGAGCGGGGAATACATGGAAGCACGATTTAAGGATGTGCCGGAAGCGATTGAAAACACACGACGGATTGCAGATCGATGTCAGGTTGATCTTGAACTTGGGAAATGGAATTTTCCGGAGTTTAAGATTCAAGAAGGGAAGACATTTTTACAAGTTCTGACAGCGAGAGCCTATGCAGAGCTTCCAGAAAAAATTGGCGGGACCCTGACGGAGGAGATAACGAAAAGATTGGATTATGAACTTGCTATTATTGAACAGAAAGGGTTTTGTCCGTACTTTTTGATCGTTTCTGATTATATCGAGTGGGCACGGCGTAACGGGATCGTAACAACAACACGTGGATCCGCGGCAGGTTCGTTGGTTGGGTTTTCGATTGGGATTTCTACGGTGAATCCTCTCGTGTATAAGTTGCCGTTCGAGCGCTTTTTGAATCCAGAACGTCCATCCGCTCCTGATGTGGACGCAGACTTTGCAGACAATCGTCGTGATGAGATGCTCGCTTATGTCACGGAAAAATATGGAGCGGATAAGGTTGCCCAGATTTGTACGTTTGGAACGATGGCGGCGCGTGGAAGTATTCGTGATGTTGGACGAGCGCTTGGATATGAGTACGCTTTTGTCGATAAGATTTCAAAGATGGTACCGATGGGAAGTCAGGGGTTTCCCATGACGCTTGCGATTGCGCTTTTGGAAACTCCGGAATTAAAAAAACTGTACGACACAAATGCAGAAGTTCGTCGGTTGATCGATCTCGCACAACAGATTGAAGGGTGTGCTCGCCATGTTTCCATTCATGCGGCTGGTGTTGTGATTAGCCCAACAGCACTCACAGACTTCACTCCACTTCAGATCGACACACGCGAAGGAAAAACAATCACGCAATACGAAATGAAATCCGTGGAAGCCGCAGGGCTCGTCAAAATGGATTTTCTTGGAATTCGTAATTTGTCGATTCTTGGAGATGCAATCAAACTCGTGAAGCAGACGAAAAATGCAGATATTATTCTTGAACAAATTCCCGTAGACGATAAAAAAACATTCGAGCTTCTTGCGGCAGGAAAAACCATGGGTACCTTTCAGCT
Source organism: uncultured Gammaproteobacteria bacterium (assembly GCA_964471375.1). Lineage (GTDB taxonomy): Bacteria > Patescibacteriota > Patescibacteriia > UBA9934 > GWF2-40-263 > YC12-FULL-57-11. The sequence continues at coordinate 1,982 of CAYYFM010000009.1, read as the reverse complement.
GAACGGCGATGGAATGACGAAATATCTCATGGATCTGCGTCCAGAACGCGTCGAAGACATCATGGCGATGGTTGCTCTGTACCGCCCAGGCCCAATCGAATCGATCCCGGAATATATTCGCCGCAAGCATCATCCAGAATCGATCAAGTACATGGATCCGCGCATGAAAGAATTTTTGGAATCGTCGTACGGAGTGATCGTTTATCAGGAAGACGTGATGTTCATCGCGATCAAGATGGCGGGTTACTCATGGCTCGAGGCAGACAAGTTACGCAAGGCGATGGGGAAGAAAATTCCAGAGGAAATGCAAAAGCAAAAGAATAAGCTGATCGATGGACTGGTTGCAGGAGGGTTGTCCGCGTCGAAGTCGCAGGAACTTTGGAAACTGATCGAACCATTTGCCGCGTACGGTTTTGGAAAAGCGCACGCCGCCTCGTACGGCATGATTGCTTATGACACGGCGTACATGAAGGCGAATTATCCTTCGGAGTACATGACGTCGCTTATGACTGCAGAGTCGGCAGATATTGAGAAGGTTGCGGAGGCGGTTTCTGAATGTCGACGCATTGGAATTGAAGTGTTGGCGCCGGACATCAATGAGTCACGATTAACGTTTACGTATATTTCAGATAGGTCGATTCGGTTTGGATTAGTTGCCATTAAAAACATGGGGGAAGAAGTGATCCAGTCAATTATTGCAGAACGGGATCAGAACGGACCGTTTCTAGACCTTTCCGATTGTGCACGACGCGTTCATCATCGTGCATTCAATAAAAAATCGATCGAGGCGCTCATCAAGTCTGGTGCGTTTGATCGATTTGGAGAACGCAATCAGTTGCTCGAAAACATGGATCGAATTTTGCTTTACAACAAAGATGCCGAACGCCAACGGGAGAGCAATCAAGCAAGTTTATTTGCTTCAACCCCTTCTGTGTCTGTAGACGAAATTACGTTGCGTCCAGCGACACAAGCGGTGCGTCGAGATATTTTGCTTTGGGAAAAAGAATTGCTCGGATTGTACGTTTCTGCGCATCCTTATGAACCGATTGCGAAACAACTTGGAGATACGGTTATCCCAGTCTCGACTGTCATCAAGGAAAAGCATGATGCGTTTGTTCGTGTTGGCGGAATTATCACGACGGTGAAAGAGATCATGACGAAAAAAGGGGAACCGATGGCATTCGTTGGGTTTGAGGATTTGACGGGCAAAACGGAACTGCTTGTCTTTCCAAGAACATTTGCACAGTTTAAGGATGTATTGGTTCCAGATGCGATTGCCGTCGTATCAGGAAAGGTGAGTCGAAGAAAGGGAGATGACGGGGAAGATCAGGATGTTTCATTGATCGTGAATAGTTTGGTGCTCGTTGAAGACGAGGAAGCGGCTGGATTGGGGGAAATGTTGAAATCAGGTGGTTGGATAGATGAGGAACAGAGAAAGAAGATAAAAGGTGAGGTCAATACTCAACGACTCAATCACTTAACGACTAGAGGCCGTTCGACGGCCCAATCACTCTCGACTATTTCTATCGCCTTGCGTGGTCGACCGACACCTGAGATGGTAGATACACTTCGTGAAATTTTCAAATCAAACCCAGGTCCACGTCGTGTCTGTCTGCTCGTCGAATCTGGCGGTCAACCCCGTCAGATCGAAACCGAATACTCTATCCACTCATCCCCAGAAATTATAAACCAGATTGCATCGATTGTTGGGAGACAAAATGTGACTCTTGCCACCTTGAACCCTTGATCGTAAAATACAGCAGAGGTCCCTGTAGTGAGCCCTAGAGCCTGTTTAGAATCTTTCTCCCGACTCCATTTTGCGTCATTTCGGCTGCAAAGTCTTCAGTCCTCCTCACCATAACTACGGCTATGCCTCGTAGGCCTTCAGCCTTTTCGCTCAAAATGCCATCAAAATGGCTCTGGAAGAAAGATTCTAAACAGGCTCTTAGCGAACTATGCTCGACTCCCGCTCCCCATCCCCT
>CAYYFM010000008.1:0-4128 GCA_964471375.1 uncultured Gammaproteobacteria bacterium | reverse complement strand
GAGCCTGTCGTCGATGCGTGGGAAGGATACATCTCGATCTCTGGATCGCAAGTGTGTCTGTCCTCGAGTGGATTCGAGGCCGTTTACAGTTCCGCTCCGGCCTACGTGGTCGGATACGGCGGATCGCTCGACTGGACGATCCAGGAGAGCCTCGAGATCAGTCCTGCGAGCAGTGTGTACTGTATCGAGACGGCCGATTGGGCGCTCGACGAGTACATCCTGACGCTCATGTCGTCACTGCAGAGTGACGGGTCTGCCACGACCTCGTATGCGAATACGGGCGATTGGTGGAACAACGACGTGTTCTGCAACGATACGGATTCAGCCACGGCCGCTCTGTACTGCCAGTCGCAAGGCTGGGTGGACGAAGACGGTGACGGTGATCCGGACTACGAAAACTTCTTGGTGGCGTTCACCAAGGACATGACGGGCCTGTCACCATCGGGTGACGGCTCGTAGCATACACTTTCCCCGCCTGGGGAGGTGCTGGGAAAAGCGGAGGCTGATCGACAACCGAATCCTGCTGGCCGCATCCTATGCGCCCAGTCCACTTGGCTCCCCAGACCTGGGACCCGAGGAACCGCTTCCTAGCGCTCCTCGCGGCCACACGGTCTCGAGGAGCCTTTTCTTTTTGGAAGGAAAATGGTAGTGTATAAGATATGATTTCCGATCGATTCTACAATTTTTCCGTTATTTTTCATCCGGAAGAAGAAGGTGGATATTCTGTTTTTGTACCGTCACTTCCTGGATGTGTGACACAAGGAGAGACTCTTGATGAAGCTCGCAAGATGGCGCAAGAAGCAATTGAGCTTTACTGTGAATCTCTTCTGGCGGACGGTCTTCCTGTTCCTCATAATCAAGGTGAATTTGTTGGACAGATTGCGGTTTATCCACAACTTGCATGAGTCCAAAAATTCCAGTTATTTCACCTCGCGACATGATCAAGGCTCTTTTAAGAGCCGGATTTTTTATCCATCGACAAAAAGGAAGTCATGTCATTCTTAAACGATTTTCTGATGGATGTCGTGTGGTCGTTCCTAATCATCCCGGTGACCTTGGTCGGAAAGTGACTGCAATTATTTTGAGCGCATCTGGTCTGACTCCTGAAGATTTGTAATATGGCTGTGTATTCAGAACAAATTCTTCGTAGTACAGCTTCTCCTGAATCATTCCGTCGTGGCAAGCAGTACGTTCAAGATGGAGCGGTCGAAAATGTGTCTGTCACCCGTGATTCACGAGGGGATATTTTGGTTGAAGGGAAGGTGTATGGTTCGGTGCGGTACGATACGTCTGTCACCATCGCGGCTGATGGGTCTGAAGTCATCAACTACGATTGTGACTGTCCGTATTCTCAAGGCGGGGCTTGTAAACACGTCATCGCTCTTGGGATCGTTGGCGCGCGTCGTTCTGTTGTTGCAGAAGAAAAGTCAATGACGAAAGCGGTCGACGATCCACGTTTGCTTGAAGTGTTGCGCAAATATGCTGATGAGCATGGAAAGAAACTCTCTGACAAAGAACTGCAAGATGTTGCGACACGTCTCGATGGGCTCATGGTGCATCGTGGAACAGATCATTTGCCTCCTCGCCGTCCAGACCCCATCTATCATGAGCTCGATGATATTTCTCTTTCATTCCACTACGACAAGCCGCACGATTTGATTCGTGTTGAGGCGGTCGCCGCGTATGGTCCTGTACTCATGCCGGTTTGTGGGTTCGATCAAATCAACGAGACAGATGATATTTACGTTGCTGATCGTGACATGATTCAAGAACGTGCGGCGGGGTATGCTCTTCAAATGTACGGCTTTCGTCCAACGCGTGATGCGGGAATTTATTTGCTCGAAGGTTCCGGGGCTAGGCGATTTATTTTGGAAGGACTGCTCGCGCTTGATGAGAAATACACGATCCGCGTTACGGATGCATTTGATGCAATCTCACGTCCGAAAAAAGTGCGCGCGACAAGTGATTGGAATTTTGGTGGGATGGCGAAAGAAAATTGGTTTGAGTTTTCGGTGAATTGGAAAGCGGAAGGTCGCGCGCTCACGCCTGACGAGATTGAACAATTGGCGTATGGATATGATGGAGGGTTGCGTGATGAAGAAGGATCATATCTAGAAATAGAAAATATTGATGCGTTGAAGCGATATGTTAAAACGGTCCGCGGAATGGATCAAAAACAGATTGGAAAGAAAAACGCCGTTTCGCTCATCCGTGCATTTGAACTCGCGGCGCTTGCGGAAGAAACAGAAGGAGCACGGATCGAGCAGACCGAGTCCGCTGTATCGTCGTTTTTGCGTGATGCAAAAGCAGGAAAGCTCATCATCGTGCCAAAGATTCCATCTTCCTTCAAAAAAGTGCTTCGTCCATACCAAGCGGACGGTGTTGCCTGGGCATTATTTTTGCGTCGCTGGGGTTTTGGCGGTGTTCTTGCCGACGACATGGGACTTGGAAAAACACTCCAAGCACTCACGATTTTATCTACCGAACGCCCAAAAGGTTCAGGTCCATCTCTTGTCATTTGTCCGAAAACGTTAATCTCGACCTGGGTCGCGGAAGCAAAACGGTTTGCGCCAAATTTAAAAGTTCTTGCGATTGAAGGAACACAAAAAGAACGCGCCACCGCCCTCACTGTCATTGCGAGGAGACATCAGTCGACGCGGCAATCTCATGTCCCAGACCTCCTCATCACTTCCTATTCTCTCTTTCAACGCGATGTAAAACTTTACCGCGAAATCGATCTTTATTACGCAATTCTCGACGAAGCGCAATATGTCAAAAACGCGAAAACAACAACCGCGGTCGCGGTCAAAACACTCAAGGCACAGCACCGTCTCGCGTTGACGGGAACTCCGCTTGAAAATGGCGTGCATGAACTCTGGTCGTTGTTTGATTTTTTGATGCCAGGTTTGTTGTTGGATCATCGAGAATTTCGAGAAGAATTCGAACGTCCGATTCGAGAGTTCAACGATAACGAAGCACTCGCCCGATTGAAACGCCGTGTGCAACCGTTTTTGTTGCGTCGTACAAAAGAAACAGTCGCACCAGAACTGCCTCCACGTATTGAGCAAAATGATTGGTGTGAAATGACGCCAACGCAAGTATCGCTTTATGCGGATGTGCTTGCTTCGACACGTCGTGATGTGTTTGACGCGGTTGAGAAAAAAGGATTTAATCGATCGCGTATCGAAATTTTAGCGGCGCTGACAAAACTGCGGCAGGTATGTGACCATCCGGTGCTTGTAGATAAAAAAATTGGACGAAGTGAAGAGTTGAGTGGAAAAATGGCGTACGCGCTTGAGCTTGTGCGCGAGGCGGTAGATGGTGGACATAAAATTTTGTTGTTTAGTCAGTTCACGTCCATGCTCGATATTTTGCGCGAAGGATTGGATAAAATGAAAATTGGACATGTGACGATTGAAGGAAAGACGCGAGATCGTGCGGCGGCAGTTCAGCAGTTTCGTGAAGATAAAAACACGCCGGTGTTTTTGCTTTCGTTGCGCGCGGCTGGAACAGGTTTGACTTTGACAGAGGCAGATACCGTTGTGATGTACGACCCGTGGTGGAATCCGATGGTCGAGCGTCAGGCAATGGATCGCGCCCATCGTATTGGGCAGACGAAATGTGTGAATGTCCACAAGCTCGTCACAAAAGGGACGGTTGAGGAAAAAGTGCTGGCTTTGCAGGAAAAAAAGAAAGCGGTGTTTGACGCGGTTGTGTCAGAAAATACGGACGGATTAAAAGGACTCACATGGGAAGATGTAAAAGGAATGTTTGATAGCTAATCTAAGCTAAATTTTGACATGACGGGCTTGACAAACCCGTCATTTTGTGATACCTTAGCCCCTTCGGAATGAGGTCGGATATTGGTTGGAATACCCCTCTTAAACGCACGCTCCCCTCCTTTTGAAGGATGGGCCAGGGGTGGTTACAAGTCCTGCCAGCATCCGGCCGCATTCCGCGGTCTTTTTCTGACACAACACGGCGATAGCGCCATTTCGGGGGAAACCCCACGGAGGCAGAAATGCTTTCCATTCTTATCAGTCTTGTGGCCTGCGGGCCGTCGTTCCCGGTTTCCGAAGATGCTCCCGACGCCGACAGCGGCGTGGTCGAGGAGACTGACACCGACAC
>CAYYFM010000007.1:0-26009 GCA_964471375.1 uncultured Gammaproteobacteria bacterium | reverse complement strand
GGAATGGACTCAAACTCCTCTTATCGACCAAAACAACGCCGAGGCGGGTCACTTCTTGCTTGCTGGGTTCTCTGGGAACGGTGGGGCTGGTTATTTGGACGAGGTCCATCCTTCCAACGGAGACGATAATGGGGGTGTCCGTCTCGCGGTCGTGTTCGCCACTGGCGACTGAGACTGCTACCGGATCCTGACCCTTGTTCCTGCCTGCCATCAGGCAGGAACGTTGACGGGTTGGTCCGCGTAGCAACAGATTTTGTGGGCTCATGAAACATGTGTGTAGCTTGTATATGATGTTCGCCCACAATTATCTCCGGCCGGAGGATTGGCATGTAAATGCCACACGACGTGATAGATTTTGGTCATCAGGCATCCGAGCGTTGCGACGCGAAGAGGCGATACAGTAATTTAATCTGTCCAAACCGAGGCGGGTCACTTCTTGCTTGCTGGGAACTCTGAGAACGGTGGGGCTGGTTATTTGAACGAGAACCATCCTTCCAACAGAAACGATAATAGGGGTGTCCGTCTCGCGGTCGTGTCTCAGGACAGCGATTTGTTCCATCCAACACACAGTTTCGCAATTTCTTGAAATAGGTTTGCGATGGTAAAATAATTTGTTTCACCAATCAGTTTTCTTTCCAGACATAATCGAATCAGGACGCTACACACGTCTGCCTTTGCCGTCGCTTCGGACACAACACGGCCTTTGAGTGGATTTGGTAGTGTTTCTGCTGTGGCAATCCATTCAATCAATTCTAGACAGTTTGTTTCAAGTCGAACTCCCAGTCCATATCGTTGAGATTTTGGGAACTGTTCCACTAGTTTATCGATGATTTGATACGCGGAAATGGCTTTTTGAAATGCGATGGTATGGTTCAACATATGAAATTGGTAAATTGTTATTCGCAGATCATATCAGATCAGAATATTTGGTTGGCATGGAAACAGTTTCGAATAGGAAAAGGACACCGTGCTGACGTTTGTCTATTTGAACGACGGCTGGAATCAAACCTCCTATCGGTGCGTGACGTCCTGAGGGATCGCACACATACTCACGGATCATACCGTGCATTTATTGTTCATGATCCAAAGCGCCGTTTGATTCACGTCCCGACCGTACGCGATCAGGTGGTCCATCAAGCCGTCTGGAACGTATTGTTTCCGTTTTTCAATCGTCGATTTTCTCCATCTACAACATCATGTCGTCCTGGTATGGGGACATCGGCTGCGAGATCAGTGATACGAAAATGGGGAAAGAATCGTGCTACTCAATTTGTCTTACACATGGATGTGGTAAAATGTTTTGATTCAATCTCACATGAGAAATTGGAAATACGGGTATCACAATGGATTGACTGCAAAGAGACGTTGTTGCTTGTTTCAAAAATTCTTTCTAGCTATTCGTCTGGTTTTTTGGATACTCGTCACGGTATTCCGCTTGGAAATCTCACAAGTCAATTGTTTTGTAACGTCGCGTTTATGGATTTTGATCGCGAAATGGATTTACATTTCGGTATTGGCTCCTGGGTACGATACGCGGACGATGTATTTGTTGTTGACGTCAACAAAGATCGTTTGAGGAGAGCATCTGTGTTTATCTCGTCGTTGTTGTCGAATGAAGGTTTGAAATGTCGAATAGGAATTCATCTCTATCATGGATTCGAAGCGCTCGGTTCCCGTTGGTTTCATGGCGGATTTGAAAGTATTATGAGAGCAACGCGCAATCGAGCGATTCGCTTATTACAAAAACGCTTTAGGGCTCATCGTGCAGGAGAACGTTCCCAACAGTCTGTACGATCCTCTTTCGATTCTCTCATTGGTCTTGCTGTGCATGATCGTCGCTGGACGAAACAATTGCAACAGGTGATACTAGAGACGATATGAGAAGGGAAATACATGCCACTCACGAGAACGAGATGATTATTTGTAAGGCATTCGGGATCGAACCTGAACGCTTGGAATATTTGAAATCCATCGCGCGGTTTATTGGGCGTGATTGGGGGATGAAGGTGGAGCTTGGAGAGCCGGGAAAAGGCTCGTGTTTTAATCCAGAGGAAAATCGTATTCAATTTGATCCATTGCATCTCTCAGATCCTCTGCGTGTGGATACCGCAGAGTTTGTTTCGGCGCATGAAGGTGGACATCGGGCAGTGACACGAACAGGTGAATCGCTAGGATTGACAAAGGAACGAGTGAAGGAACTATATAGCCAGCTTGGTTTTGGATTTGGATTTAACGCGGTTGAGGATCCAGCCGAGAATAACTGGTGGAGCCGGCAGTATGAAGGATGTGCACCGTGGATGCGTCGTGTTTATGATGGACAGTTTGAAAAAGATGCGGCCGTGCTTGGAACACCGGAAATCAATCGCCTGATTCAGGAGCTTGGGAGCACGCCTCGTTTTGCGCATTTTGGTTCGGAGTTGATTCGACTGTGGCACACAGGGGGGTTTTCAGAAGGAATTCCCGATGATGTGCGTTTAGCACTTGAGAGAAGTCGTGGATTTGCCGAGGAGTTTTTTAACGATATTCCTACAAATGAACATCCAGCGGAAGCAGACGTCCTTGAACGAGCTCGGTCACGGTTTACGACATTTCAGGATCGGATTTGGCCAGAGATGGAACAGCTTGTGAAGGAAGATTTGCGAGATGAACGGTTGAGAAAAATGGTGGAAGAAAAAAAAGAGGATGGATTGTCGAAATCAGCACAGGAGGAGATTGAACAGGCGATGAAGGAAGCGGCAGAAAGAGCGGCGGGTGCAGCGGAGCAAGCAGGGGAAATAGAAGCTAAACAGAAAGAAAAGGATGCGAAGGCACTTCGGGATGCAGCAAAAAAAATGGAGGGGGAAGGGGATGCAGAAGGTGCTGAGAATATGCGAAAGCGAGCGGATGAGCTTGAAAAAGAAGTCGAGTCTGATCGAGATCGAGCCGCGAAGCGTGCAAAGCAGTTGCGATCAGGTGGTATTCCACGTCCCGTGCCGCTTGGTGAGTTGTCTCTGAAAACACGTCAGGAGCTTGAAAAAGCATTTGGGAAATTATCGAAAGAGGAGCGTGCACGGCTCGAGCAGGAGGCGCGTCAGGCGTTAGAAGAACTTGAAGATGCGCTAAACGACGCGTTGAAGGCGAAATTGTCAAATGACGAACCTGAATCTCATAAAGAACGAAAAGATCGGGAGGAGATGGAGAAAGGTGAGAAGAAAGAACAGGGTAAACACAAACGTCGCCTACAAGAAGAACATCGTGAGATCACACAAGCCATGGAAGGAACACGAACGGAGTATGATCGAGCTTACGCCGATGTTGCGCCGCTTATCAACGAAATGGCAGATGAACTCGATCGGCTTTTTTTGCCAAATCGTCACCCGCGTTGGGTGGGTGGTTTTCCGACAGGTGGACGATTAAATTTGCAAAAAGCAATGCAGATAGAAGCACGTCCCGATTTACATCAACAGTTGTGGGACAGAAAAACGATTCCGCATAAGCATGATTTTCGATTCACATTACTTATTGACTTATCTGGCTCCATGCGAGGGGAGAAAATCAAGGAAACATTTTGCGCGGCAGTATTGACGGTTGAGGCTCTCACGCGCGCAGGTCTTCAAACAGAAGTGCTTGGGTTTCAAGACGATCTTATCGAATACAAGTCATACCAAGAAACGCTCTCTGATACGGTGCGTTCACGGATGTCTGGTATGCCAGCAGAAGTCATGGATGCGAATCCGGGCGGTCACAATCAGTCAGACTGGAATGACGACGGATATTGTGTAGACAAGGCAGCAACGCGTTTGGCAGAACAGCCGTCAAAAGATCGATTCCTCATCGTTCTTTCAGATGGTGTACCTATCCCAAGTTCTGTGCATGCAGGAGCAGAATGGGATCTTGGAGAAATCATCAATGCGATTCAGAAAAAGAAAAACGTACGGTTGATCGGTCTAGGTCTTGGTCCTGGTACGGAGCATATAAAAACATATTATCCGAACAGTGCGGTGATTCCACATGTGCGTGACCTTCCTCGGGCTTTGAAAGATCTATTTACCGACATTATTCAAAACCCTGAAACGTATTAATATTATGTCTTCTCAACCACTTCAAGAATTTCTCAACGCATTTGAACGATCGAATTCTGCCATGTGTTTACTTGTTTCAAAAAATGACCTAGTCGAATTCTTGCTTCCTGACCTAACGGGAGGCATGGCGCGTATTGCGGTATCAGCTGAAACAGCTGTTGACGACATTCTCGCATTGATTTCTGACTGCGCAAAACGTGGTCGGTGGTGCAGACTCAATCTTGCGACCGCACAGCTTGACCAGCGACTCTATCAAGCGTTGCGTTCCATTGCTGGCACAGGACATCTACAAACCATGCGAAGTGACGACGTTTCCGACGTTCCACTCGCGTCTGGGACAAAAATTTTCGTCGTGATCAGCGATACGCTGCTATCTAAAATAACCATCCCAACTTTCCTGAACCTTTTTGATCATGTGTATCGAGAATAGGCAATAAAGCCATGTTTCTTGACCACCACCAGCCTTTTTGTTACACTCCCGCCATCAAATTAATGTATTTCCATTTTTCAAATTTCGAACTTTAACCTTCGAATTTTCAATACCTATATGGGCCTTCCTGGACATCGACGGACGAGTTCACATAAACGCCGACGTGCGTCGCATTTTGCGCTTGGAAAAACGTCCGTTACAGAGTGTCAAAAGTGTAAATTGCCAGTTTTGCCGCATCGCGCGTGCAAAAACTGTGGATTTTATCGTGGCCGAACCGTGATCGACACAACACGCGCTGTTAAACGTCTTGTAAAGCGGACATCTGCCAAGGCTGGTTCTGCAAAAGCTGGATCTGCAAAGGTTGCGGCTGCAAAAGACGACCACGCTGGCCACGACCACGCAAAGGATCACGACGAAAAGAAAAAGGCATAGCGCAAGCTCTGCCTTTTGTGGTATATTTGAGGCGAAGATATGTGAGCCGAATTACGTATCGGTCCGAATATACAAATAGACACCTGTTTCTTATTCGGAAATTCGCTCATATTCGTAATTCGGCTCATCATTGTTCTTTATGTCCAACCGCCATCTTGCTCGAACGATCGCCATGCAATCCCTTTATCAGTGGGATTTTCTTGGACAGGATGATACAAAACTTCCAGATGTGATTACGTTTAATCGCAATGAGTTTGCGCCAGAGTTTGATGATGGCGGGTTTGTACAGGATCTTGTTGATGGTGTTATGAAAAATCGTCCTGCGATAGACGAGATCATTACTCATTTTGCACCCGATTGGCCACTTGACTCTATCACCATTATCGACCGTAATATCCTGCGTCTCGGCACGTACGAGCTTAAATTTTCTGAAGCAGTACCAAGCAAAGTTGCCATTAACGAAGCGATTGAACTTGCCAAGTCATTTGGTGGCGAAGCATCTGGGCGGTTTGTAAATGGAGTGTTGGGTGCCGTGTATAAAGATATGGTAGCAAAAGGAGAAGGAAAAGAAATTGATAAGAGTCCAGATAGGAAGATTGAAGGTAGAAATTCGAAGATTGAAGGAAGTCTGAAGGAAGATTAAAAATAAAATCCAAACTTCGAATTTCGAATTTCAAGTTTCGATCTTCAACCTTATTTTCCTATGCCAGAACTTGCACAACTGGAACAAGCTCTTGGCGTGACGTTTCTCAACAAAGATACGCTACGCCAAGCACTTGTTCATCGATCCTATTTGAATGAACATCCAGACTTTCCGCTTGGACATAACGAGCGGTTAGAATTTTTAGGTGACGCGGTGGTTGAATTGGTTGTCACCGAGTTTTTGTATCACAACTACGAGAATCCAGAAGGAGATCTCACAAACTGGCGTGCATCACTTGTGAATGCAGATATGATGGCCGGAATTTGTGAAACGTACGGAGTCGATGATTTCATGCTTTTGTCGCGAGGTGAGTCGAAGGATGCAAAGTCAAAAGCACGACGCTATATTTTAGCGAACGCGTTTGAGGCGATCATCGGTGCGATTTATATTGATCAAGGTTGGGAAGAGTCCAAACAATTTATTTTACGAAGTGTCATTTCCAAGTTGCCGGAGATTTTGGAACATCGTTTGTACATCGATCCCAAGAGTCGTTTTCAAGAAGCTGCACAGGAGCACGTTGGAGTGACGCCGTCGTATCGGGTGCTTTCAGAGGAAGGACCAGATCATGCAAAGAAATTTCAGGTTGGGATTTATCTTGAAAAAGATCTGATTGCTGTTGGAACAGGAATGAGTAAACAAGAGGCGCAGGTTGCGGCCGCGGCTGAGGCTGTTAAGGTTAAAGGCTGGTAGGAGATGCTGGGAGCGTGAGACCGTGAGGATGTCGTCCTCATCGTCCTCACTCGGTCTCGACTTCGCGAGCCTCTCGCTGTGGGCGATGAGGACGACATCCTCACGGTCTCACGCATGGTCTGTCCCAGATCAGAACTCTGACACGCGTTCCCAAGAGGAGATTGTGACGGGGCTGGAGCTGGATAGTTCGATACGGAGCCGGTAAACGGATCCGTTTTTTGATGCTTCGGTTTCGATGGTCGTCGGTCCGCTCAGGACGGGACGGAGCGTACAGCTGTCAGATCCGATCGTGATCGTTTCGTCGCCGGTATAGGAGCTGTCCAGAGAAAGTTCAAGCAGTGCGGTGTCGGCACAGCCTTCTGCAAGTGCTTGGGACTGGAGAAGATTCGCAAGCATTGTGTTTGTGTCTTGCTGTGTTAGTTGCATTCGCGCGATTCCGGTCGCAGCTAAAAGCATCATACTTGTGATGACAAGCACGCAGGCGATGAGAGCGTATCCGCGTTCATTCAGCATATCTGAGGGTAGACGTCCACGAAGCGTCTGAATTTATTGTTTCGGATCCGACTTGGGTTTCCATCGTTGTTGAAATGGTGATGGATGCTGGGTCGCCCGTGATACGCGTAATCGTGAAGTCTGTCACCGTAACGGTATTCGGTGTAAGTGGTTCGGATGCAGAGCTGCCTTCTTGGATGGTGAGGGCACCGTTTGTCACGGTAAATGTTGTTGGATTCGTCGCGTTGTCCGTTGTTGAAATAGTGAGGGTTTCGGATGATCCAGAAGCAGGCTCAGAAATTCCGTTTGCGGATGTGATTCGATCGGACATCGTTTGTTCTACCAGAAAAGTTGCATCCGCCAATCGTTGGTGTCCACGCACACGTCCTTCTGTCGAAAGCGTTGAGTGAAACAGCATCGCTGCCGTCGTCAAAACACTCGCAGAAAGGGCGATGGCGATAATCGTTTCGAGCAAGGTGAAACCTTTACGGTCCTGGCTCAATAACGTCGAGGTTGAGTTGTGACTCGACCGTGACATAGGCAGTGTTGTTTTGGAAAAGAATGTTCGTGGCAGTGTTTAGAAGATCGATCGCAGATATTTGTGCCGCGCTGAGTGGATCGGAAACATCGTACACTTGAAATTCTTGCGTAGCGTTTGCTGTTGCAAGAAAAAGATAATTGCCCGCAGCAACGACGTCATGCACATTTACTCCCATGTCAATAGAATTGAGTAGGGTTGGGGAAGTGAGATCGGAAATCGAGAAGAGATAGAGTTCGGGATTTGTGTCGACATTTTCATACGTGGATACAAACAAAGAAGAAGATCGAGCAGAGATGGCGAGAATGTCGGACGTTCCAGGAAGATTGTACGTTCCAATTTCTACAGGATTGGTTGGATCGCTGATGTCTACAATACGCAATTCTTCATCATCATCTGGTGTGCCGATATACGCGATTTGGTCACGAACGGCAACCGCTTGTGCGTCCGTAGAAAAAGAAAGGGAACCGACTTCTGTTGGAGTATTTGGTGTTGAGATTTCAAAAATGTGAAGACCATTTATGGAGGCAACGTACAAATATCCATCAGAGACAACGACGTCATTTCCGTCTGAATCAAGATCGCGTACGTCGTGGGGGATAGGCGCTTCTGGATCACTGTTATTCCAAATACGTAATTCGCGATCGATGTCTGTTTCTGGAGTGTAAGCAATCTCGTTCTCATACGCGGCATTGCTCAGCCGATAGACAGAATCCGTGACAGATGGATTTGCCCAGTCGCCCCACGCTTCAAGGGTACGCCAGTTTGAGAATCGCGTTGAAGCAGAGGCGATCGGAGCGCGAGATCCGCGAGCGGTCCAAGATACCGTGACCGTTGCCTCGACTTGGTCTGCATCAATGGAAGAAATTTCGACAGTACGTTCAAATAAATCATCTGTGATGTCGGACGTTCCAGAAAATGCCCAGCTGTTAGATGTAAGAGAAAGACCGTGTGTACCAACAATGAGTGAATCGAAATCCGTGTCTCGCATTTGCCGTATCGCTTCTAACCCTTCTCGCACAAGTCGCGATCCTGTTCGCGATCGCTCCGCATACGTTTGTTCCACAACGCTTGATCCAAGCAACGTAAACACGGCGCCGCCAATAAGTCCGATGACCGCGACCGAGACAAGGACTTCAAGGACTGACATCCCCTGTTGTGATTTCCAAAACACCATACGTTCTGAGTTCAATGTCTGCCATTTGATTTCCAAGGGTAATCGTCAGTGTGCCGGCGGTGACAGGAACAAGCGACCCTTTTTCAAATACGAATTCATCCGTTCCCGAAATTTCGATTTCTGCATCAAATAACGTCGTGATGTCGTCGCGGATGATGGACGTTGTTGTAATGATGACAGAATGCGAAGAGTCATTTTTTTGTGCAAACGCATCGGTCTGCGCCTGACGGATTTCTGACTCGATGATTTGTGTGATCGTATCGAGTTCTCGATGGGCAAGCGTTCGATTTGTGAGAACAATACCTGTTGTGCCAACAAGCGCGGTGATGGTGATGACGATCAGTAACTCGATCAGGGTAAAACCTTTCATATTAATGTCCAACCCCACCCGTGAGCTGGTAAATTGGGGTGATAATGGAGATCGCGATGAATCCAACGAATCCACCAACAAACAGTAATAATAGTGGCTCGAGAATCGTCGTGAGTGCTTTGGTTGAATCGTCTAGCTCACGTTCGGCATACGACGAAACAAATATCCACGACTCATCGAGTTTTCCTGATTCTTCACCAACACCAATCATCTGCGTTGCGATGGCAGGGAAGTGCGTGCGATGACGTGACAGATAATGCGCGATGGTTCCACCGTCTTCGATGGCTGCGGCCATAGCGAGGAGATCGCGTTGGTAAACGAGATTTGTTGATGTTTGCGCAGCGATTTTGAGTGCATCCACGATGGTGATACCAGCTTTGTGAAGGGTTCCAACAATGTTCGCGGTTTGAGTGAGGTGGACATTTGCGATGATTGGTCCCACAACCGGGAGACGCAAGAGTGAACGTTGGATCGGTTCTTTGAGGCGAGGAAGGCGCAGGAGAAAGGTACAGACGATGCCTGTGGCAAGTATCGCAACGAGAAGCAACCATTGATAATCCTGAATAAACGCAGAAGTCCCAAGGACGATGCGCGTACTCCAGGGAAGATTGACATTGAGAGATTTAAACAATGGAAGGAGTTGTGGGAGAAGAACGAGAATGAGATATCCAGCCGTCGCGAGGGTCCCGATGCCAATGATGATTGGATACAGCATGGCCGCGCGGATTTTTCCGACGAGCTCGCGGGTTTTTTCCAAATGCGTTGCAACCTGTCCGAGTGATTCGGTGAGTGTTCCGGTTTTTTCTCCGATTTTTACAAGGTTGATAAAGAGCGTGGAAAAATCTTTAGGGAATTTTTTCAGACTCGACGAAAGAAATTCTCCTCCAGCGATATCGACAAGTATGGTGAGTAAAATTTTACGAAGTGGTTTGGATGTTGTCTGGTTTCTGATCCCGATCAACGCTTTTTCAAGTGGAAGTCCAGCACCAGTCAACGTCGCAAGCGTCTTCGCAAAAAACATCTGGTCCTTCACGGTCAGATGGGAGAAAAGATTCATTTCAGTTTTAAGACTTGGAATTTTGAACATGTCTTTTCTGCTCCCCTCCTTTTGAAGGAGGGGCTAAGGGGTGGTTAACCGTGTATTACCCGCAAAACCTCAGCAATGGACGTCATGCCTTGTGCGGCTTTCGACAATCCGTCCTGCAACATCGTTGTCATTCCTTCGCTTATCGCTGCTTTGCGAATGTCATCAGCCGTTGCTTGACGCACGACGAGTCCACGGATTTTTTCGGTCATTTCGAGTACTTCGTAAATGCCGATGCGTCCGTGATACCCAGAGCGATTGCATTTCGCACAGCCTTTTGGTTCAGCGAAAGATTTATGTTTTGCAAGAAATCCATGCGCAGCAAATTTTTTGAGTGTTTCACCTTCTATGACGGTGAGAGATCGTTTTTTTGCGCAGGTGCACAGGCGTCGAACAAGACGCTGACCAATCGCGACGTTGATCGTGGACGCGATCAAAAACGGTTCAATTCCCATGTCGAGCAAACGCGGAAGGGCAACCGCTGCATCGTTTGTGTGAAGTGTTGAGAGAAGTAAATGTCCTGTGAGCGCCGCGTTTACGGCAATTCCAGCAGTTTCTTGATCGCGAATTTCTCCAACCATGATGATGTTTGGATCTTGGCGAACAATGGAACGTAATCCGGATGCAAATGTTAAGTCGGTCTGCGTGTTGACTTGGATTTGGTTCAGACCAGGGATCGTATATTCGACCGGATCTTCAATGGTGATGATCGAAACTTGGCGTTGGTTTAATTCCTGCAGCATCGAATACAACGACGTCGTTTTTCCAGATCCGGTCGGACCGGTTGCAAGTAACATTCCGTACGACTTTTTCATGTTACGTTCGATCGTTTCCTGATCGCGTTTGGACATGCCTAGTTCAGAAAGCTGGAGCGCCCGGCCTTGGGAAACGAGCAGACGCATCACGACGGTTTCTCCGTTGAACGTTGGAGTGATGGAAACACGAACGTCAACTGGTGTGTCGCCGAGCATCACCCGAAATCGTCCATCCTGCGCAGATTGATGGATATCGGTTCGTAATTCGGATAGAACCCGAATGCGTGTGACGATCGTTGGAAGTGTTTTTTTTGGCACGGCGAGTACGTCGTGCAAAATGCCGTCCATGCGAAAACGGGCGGTGAGAAGTGCTTCGGAAGGGTCGAGGTGAATGTCGGATGCGCCTGCGAGATACGCGTATTGCAAAATTCCATCAACAAAATCGCGGGCAGATGCCGCTTCAAGCTCACCAATGTCGCGCAAACTTGGAATCGTTCGTGTATCAACAATTTCTTTTTTCACGAGCGTTTCAAATCGCTCCGTCGCGCTTTGTTCCTCCACTCCCC
Source organism: uncultured Gammaproteobacteria bacterium (assembly GCA_964471375.1). Lineage (GTDB taxonomy): Bacteria > Patescibacteriota > Patescibacteriia > UBA9934 > GWF2-40-263 > YC12-FULL-57-11. The sequence continues at coordinate 14,711 of CAYYFM010000007.1, read as the reverse complement.
CCTTGTGCATAACACAGACAGTTTAACAGATTTCTCGCCTTCTTGACACTGTGTTATACTATGGTTAATTCTATTTGCCTTGTGCATATCTTTATGATGATTAAAATCGACAATCGTGGCTTTACTCTGCTTGAAATGCTCATCGTCATGGCGCTCATCGCCATTCTCGCAGGGATCGTCATCGCTTCACTTAATCCAGCCCGCCAGTTTGCTCTTGGTCGTAATTCAACTCGCCGAGCGCACATTACAACAATCATGAATGCGATTAGTGCGAACGTGTCTGAAAACGGTGGTATTTTTATTTGTGCCACAGGAACGATCCCATCAACTCCAACAAACATGTCGAACGGCGACTACGACATCGCTCCTTGTCTTGTTCCAGATTATATTTCTACGATGCCATTCGATCCATCCGCCACCGACGCACACTGGACCGATTCAAGTGACTACGATACAGGTTACGAAGTCTCGATGAACTCTGATGACATCGTAACGATCAGCGCCGCACAAGCCGAGCTCGAGGAAACGATTTCGATTACACGATAAGATTCATATACACGATAAGATTCATATACACGACAAGATTCATATACGCGATAAGATTCATAGGGACTTTAGTCCCGTCAGGATTTAACTGTAAATAAAAAAGTCTCGCCAACGGCGGGACTTTTTTGGTGCGGGCGGAGGGATTTGAACCCCCGGCCAAGTGGTTAAGAGCCACCTGCTCTACCCCTGAGCTACGCCCGCCCTATTCGGGCGCCAAAAATCACGATCTTTCAATTTTTGACTCCCTCATTCACTTGCTGTGTATAAAACTAGATCGGAATGTGCGCAGAGTATGACAAACAGATTGACGATCGTCAAGAAATCGCGTAGGATCCGGTCACACGCAAATGCGGACGTAGCTCAGTTGGATAGAGCATCTGGCTTCGAACCAGAGGGTCGGGGGTTCGAGTCCCTCCGTCCGCACCATCGAGCTCAGCTCGATTACAGAATAAGAGTTAATACCTTGCTTAGGTGGAGTTAGGCGAGGTATTAACTCTTAATCAGATTCATCCGTGGAGGTGTTGAATGAAAGTTTTCAAGTCGGTCTTTGTTGTGCTGATGACGTATGCATTGATCGCTGGCATTGTACGCGAGGAGGTGAGGGAGAAAGTCATTCATGTTTTTTCTCAAATCACCTTGCTCATGCCTCTTCAGAATTTTCTGGTGATTGTGACAGTGATCGTCGTCTACGAAGTATTGACGCACATGGTGCCATCCCTGAAGTGGTCATTCTATTCACTGTTTCGGAAGAAAAATTCAGAGAGCAGAGAGTCTGTTCAACAAGAAGGAAATATTCAACTTCTTCCGATAGAGGTGATGTACTTCGGTCTATTGTATCTGTTCCTTTTCGCTTTCAACCTTCCAAGATTTGCGAACATGGAAGAGGAGATGTTTCGTCAGGGGACAGTGTCGTGGAAAGAGGGAATGTTGAGAAGCATTTGTTTCGGATTCGCTCACTGTCTTGTCGGTGTGATCTTCTTGATTGTGACACGCAGACAGGTTGCTGAACTGATGAAGCGGAGGAGAAAGAAGCCGATTCCAGGATGATCTGGTGCGTACCCAAAGGTACAGCATCTTTTTTTGTCTTGTAGATATGCTACACTGTTGTTGATTTAGGGCTTCATGCTTTGAATTTATTTAGTATTTTCATTCTGTATTTATGCCAAGACTTTCTATCAACGGTTTCGGTCGGATCGGTCGCCAAGCATTTCGTGTTGCTTGGGGGCGCAAAGGAACAAAGGTGGTCGTTATTAACGATTTGACGGAGCCGAAGATTTTGGCGCATTTGTTGAAGTATGATTCGGTACATCGGACGTGGGCGCATGAGGTATCCGCAGATGCGAATGGCTTGATTATTGACGGTCATGCGGTACCAATTGTTGCGGAAACGGATCCAGCGAAATTGCCTTGGAAAAAATATAAGGTGGATGTTGTGCTTGAGTGTACGGGGCGATTTACAAACAAAGAGGATGCGAGCAAGCATTTGTTTGCGGGGGCAAAAAAAGTTGTTATTTCTGCACCAGCAAAAGAAACTCCGACGGTGCTGATGGGAGTAAATCATCAAGGGATTAAGGCGTCGCAGACGATTGTGAATAATGCTTCATGCACAACGAATTCCATCGCTCCCGTTGCACAAATCATGAATGAAGCGTTTGGAATCAAAAAAGCGATGATGACGACTGTACATTCTGTCACTGCTGAACAAAATATTGTAGACTCACTTCCACCAAGTCGACATCCTGATATGCGTCGTGCACGATCGGCTCTCATCAACATGGTCCCGACGTCTACTGGTGCCGCAAAAGCTGTTTCCGAAGCGATCCCTGAACTCAAAGGAAAATTCGATGGAATGGCGATTCGTGTTCCAACGCTCGATGTGTCGCTGTCTGATTTTACCTTTGTGCTAAAGAAAAGAGTCACCGCAGAAGAAGTGAATGCTGTTTTCAAAAAAGCATCCCAGTCCTCGCGCTGGAAAGGGATCCTCGCTGTGTCCGAAGTCCCACTCGTTTCGTCCGACTTCATCGGTAACCCTCACTCATCCATTGTCGATTTAGAAATGACAAAAGTCGTCGATGGTGATCTCGTCAAAGTTCTCGCCTGGTACGACAACGAATGGGGCTACTCCGTTCGACTCGTAGAAATGGCAGAGTATATTTCTAAACTATAAGTCCTATCTAGACCAATAGGCCCTATTCGACTTATGGATGTTCACAAAATTGTCATCATCGGCGCAGGATTTGCTGGGCTTCGAACGGCGCTAGAACTAGAAAAACGTTGTGTGCGAATGAAATCGTGTGAAATTTTGCTGATTGATCGACGCGCAGAGCATTTATACACACCGCTGTTGTACGAAGTCTCAAGTGGGGAGTTACAGGCATCAAATCGTGCTTGTTCCGGTGATCTAAAAAGCGGCGTGTGTGTTCGGTTCGATGCCTATGTGAACATCGTGAAGAAAAAACACATTCGATTTCGTCGTGCAGAAGTCATGGGGATTGACCGTCAGGAACAAACCATCTTATTTTCCGATGGAGAGCGTGTTTCGTATGACGATCTTGTGATTGCGATGGGAGTTGAAGTTGCAACGTTTGGGATTCCTGGAGTCGCAGAATATGCCCTTCCTATGAAAACGCTTCCAGACGCGTTTGCCATTCGCGATCGATTGCATGGATTCGTTCAGGGGTACATGGACGGAAAAGAAAAACAGTTATCACTCGTCGTCGTTGGTGGAGGAGCAACAGGTGTTGAGTTTGCAGCCGAGTCCGCGAATTTTTTTGCTCGCCTTGCATCAACAGGCGTTTTAAAACGAACAGATTATTCCGTCACTCTTCTTGAAGCCGCAGAAAATATTTTACCTGTTTTTTCTGAATCTGTTCGCGCGGTTGCTTTACGCAGATTAAAGGATCTTGGAGTTAATGTTCACGTTCAGACGAAACTAGATGAAGTAAAAAAAGGATGTGTGATCGTGACTGGGAAGACGGGTAAGCCATGTGAATATCAATCCGACGTAACGGTTTGGACGGCGGGAGTTAAACCAATGGCCGCAGGAAAAACGTGGGGCTTGCCAATCGACGAACGCGGATCAATTCAGATCGATAGGTCGTTTGTTGTCACGGGAGAAAAACATATCTTTGCGCTTGGAGATTGTGTCGCGTTCACACATCCAAAAACCAAAATACGTGTTCCCGCGCTCGCACAAGTTGCTGTTCGCGAAGCTGGAATCGTCGCCGAAAATATCGTCCGCCAACTTGAACGAAAACTTCCCATGACTTGGACCCCACCTGAACGTTGGGCAACGGTCGTCCCAATGGGAGGAAAATACGCCATCGCTGATTTCGGAAAATTCCATCTCTCCGGTCTCCCAGGCTTTTTCATCCGAAAAATAGCTGACCTCATGTATTTCCTCTCCATTCTTCCTCCACAGGAAGCCTGGAAATTCTGGCGCAAAGGTGCGGATGTGTACGCAAAGAATGATTGAGACCTCAGCAAAAGTCCAGCACGGCTCCAAATCGGCCATCTTCGCACTGGACACATTCACGATTCCTCAATGATATCTGCATATCACCTCGAAATCGTTCATGTGTCCAGTACGAATCTGAATCGATTTGGCCTCGTACTGGACTTTTGCTGAGGTCTCATTGATCGTGCTATAATCTTTTTGTTATGCGGTTGAAGACGTTACAGAATGGTGTGGATCTTTCCGGAAAGCGGGTGTTGCTTCGGATTGATGCGAATGTTCCTGTCGCAAAGGGAAAAGTTGTTGATGGACCGCACGGGAAGATTGCTCGCTCGGCGGTGGATATTGAATGGCTGCGACAGCGTGGAGCAAAGGTGATTGTGGTGACGCATCTTGGTCGTCCCGATGGCAAACGTGTGCCTGCCTATTCGCTTCGACCGGTTGCAAAACGACTGTCAGAATTATTGATGGTTGAAGTAAAGCTTTCAAGAGATATTGCTGGTCCGTCTGCACGGAAACTAGTAGAGCAGATGAAAAACGGGGACATTGTGTTACTTGAAAATATTCGATTCGATGCAGGGGAAGAGCGTAACTCAACGACACTCGCGCACGCTCTGTCGCAACTTGGGGATTTGTACATGAATGATGCATTTGCGGTTTCTCACCGTGCACATGCATCGGTCGATGCGATTACATCCGAAATTCCGAGTTACGCAGGACCTCTTGTGATGAGTGAAGTTGGGGTGATGGAAAAAGTCATTAAAAGTCCGAAGCATCCGTTCGTCCTCGTGATGGGTGGGCTCAAGATGAAAGACAAGTTGCCCGTGATGAAACGTTTTGTGTCGGAGGTCGACCGAGTTCTCGTTGGTGGAGCACTCGCTCATGTCTTTTTCCTTGCACATGGATTTGAAATTGGATCTTCTACGTACGATCCTGATGGGGTAAAAGCAGCGATGGAGATTATCAAACTTGGAAAAGAAAAAATTTCATTACCTACAGATGTTGTCGTGGTTAAGAGTTTACGAAAGGACGCAGAACGTAAGGTAAAATTTCTGCAAGATGTCTCAAAAGCAGATCGCATCGTTGATCTCGGTCCAGAAACAATCGCGCGTTTTCAAAAAACGATTCAATCAGCAAAAATGATCGTTTGGAATGGTCCACTCGGCTACACCGAATGTGAACCATTCCGTACCGGGACTCTCGCCATCGCGCATTCCATCGCAAAACGCACAAACAAAGCGATCACCGTCGTCGGAGGCGGAGACACCATCCCCGTCATCGAAACCGCTGGTCTCGCCGATCGCTTCACCCTCCTTTCTACCGGAGGAGGCGCCATGCTCGAATTTCTCGCTGGCGAAAAAATGCCAGGAATTGAAGCGCTAGAACTATGAAAGACAACTCTCTCAAACTCGAACTTGTTGAAAAAATGACGACACTTGTTACGGCTGGATTTGGATTTGTGGCAGGTCTTGCATGGAACGAAGCGATCCAAGAATTGTTTAAGCAACTATTTCCAGCACACGGTTCGCTCGTCGCAAAGTTTTTTTACGCGATAGTGATTACCATCATCGTCGTCCTTGTCACGACAAAATTGAGTCGTGTCGCGAATAAATTGAAACAATAAATTTTTATGTCCACCATTGATTCCATTCACGCTCACGAAATTCTTGACTCTCGCGGAAATCCGACACTTGAGGTTACTGTTTTGCTGTCAGACGGAATGTCCGGATCCGCATCTGTTCCAAGCGGAGCGTCAACTGGTTCACATGAAGCGTTGGAGTTACGCGATGGAGATCCAAAACGTTATGGTGGACAAGGGGTATTGAAGGCTGTTAAGAATGTACAGAAAATCGCCAAGGTCTTGATTGGCATGGACGTGACAAAACAACGTGAGATCGATTCTCGCATGATTCTGCTTGACACAACGGCGAACAAATCTAAACTCGGCGCAAATGCAATCCTCGGTGTCTCTCTTGCCGTCGCCCACGCCGCCGCACGCGCTATGAAAGTCCCGCTCTATCAGTGGATTCGAACTGCCTACACGCTAAACGCTACACGCTACACTCTCCCTATTCCCACCATGAACATTCTCAACGGTGGTGCTCACGCAGGCTGGATTCTCGACTTCCAGGAATTCATGATCGTTCCAAAACAAAAAAAATTCGCCGAACGCGTGCGGTGCGGATCTGAAGTGTTTCATGCGCTTGGACGATTGTTGAAAAAAAAAGGTTTCTCAACATTGAAGGGCGATGAGGGTGGATATGCCGTTCCGCTGTCCAAAAACGAGGAGGCGTTTAAGCTTATTATGCAAGCGATCAAAGACGCTCGATATACTGCTGGCAAAGACGTGATGCTCGCGATGGATCCAGCGGTGTCTGAAATTTACGATGCAAAAACAAAGCGATACAATTTGAAGGTTGATAAAAAATCATTCACGTCCGATCAGATGATCGCGATGTGGGAAAGTTGGATAAAAAAATACCCGATCATTTCAATCGAAGATGGTCTTGCCGAAGATGACTGGGAAGGATGGAAAAAACTCACGGCGCGTCTTGGAAAAAAAGTTGTACTCGTGGGAGATGATTTTTTTGTGACGAACGCAGAGCGTCTCGCGAAAGGAATTGAACAAAAATGCGCGAATGCGATTCTCATCAAAGTGAATCAGATTGGGACGCTTTCAGAGACCATGGATGCGATTTTACTCGCTCAGCAAAACGGATACGCCGTGTCCGTCTCCCATCGTTCCGGCGAAACATCCGATACCACGATCGCAGACCTCGCTGTCGCCGTCAACGCCGAATATATCAAAACAGGTTCACTCTCCCGATCTGAACGTCTTGCAAAATATAACCGTCTGATGGAAATCGAAGAGGAAATCAGTTAGAAGGAATACAACCATTTTGCATTTTGCATTTAATATCTTTGTATGGCAGACAGCAATCGACCCCGTCCAGCCGTCCTGATGATTCTGGATGGATTTGGCGTGGCGCCGGATTCAGATGGGAATGCGATTACGCGAGCAAACATGCCGCGGTGGAAGGAATTGATTCACAAATATCCAACGATGACGATTCGCTCTTCGGGAGAAGAAGTTGGTTTGTCGTGGGGCGAGATGGGAAATTCTGAAGTTGGTCACCTCGCGATTGGGGCGGGACGTGTGTACTATCAGATGTTTCCGCGCATTAATCGCGATATCGTTCAAGGAGATTTTTTTGTAAATCCAGCTTTTTTGAAAGCGACGGAGCATATCAAGAAAAATAATTCGACACTGCACCTCATTGGACTTGTCAGCGCAGGCCGTGTGCACGCGATGGATGAGCACTGTCATGCGCTTTTGAAAGTGGCGAAGGATCAAGGGATTACTTCCGTTGCGGTTCATGCGATTCTTGATGGTCGCGATACGATTTACAATGCAGGGATTGATTTTATTACGACACTTGAAGAGAAAATTAAATCAATTGGGGTCGGAAAAATTGCGTCGATGAGTGGACGGTTTTTTGCGATGGATCGAGACAATCGCTGGGATCGTGTTGAGAAAGCTTATAACGTCATGGTGAAAGGGGAAGGGGAAATCGCGAGTGATACGGTGGAAGCTCTGAAGGAAAGTTATGCAAAGGAAGTGTACGATGAACAGTTCGTCCCAACGGCGATACAGACAGATGGACAGTCTACGACCATTAAAGACAACGACGCCGTCATCTTTTTTAACTTTCGTCCCGATCGCGCACGCGAACTTGCAAAAGCGTTTGTTTTGACGGAGTTTGATAAATTTCCACGCCAGAAAATACAGAACCTGATGTTTGTCACGATGGGAGAATATGAAGCGGGTTTACCCGTCGAGGTTGCGTATCCACCAGAAAAAATTCAGAATTGTCTCGCAAAGGTCATTTCTGATCAAGGACTCACACAACTGCATATTGCCGAGACAGAAAAATATGCGCACGTCACATTTTTTTTGAATGGAACGTTTGAGGAACCTTTTTCCGGAGAACAGCGCGTGATTATTCCATCTCCAAAAGTGGCGTCATACGATTTGGAGCCAGCGATGAGTGCAGTGGAACTCACCGACCGAGTGGTGAAGGAAATTCAAAATGGGAAATACGATCTTGTTGCGATGAATTACGCAAACCCCGACATGGTTGCACACACAGGAGATTTGAATGCGACGATTTCGGCGATGGAGACAGTGGATACGTGTATCGGTCGAGTTGTCGATGCAACGATCGCCGCAGGTGGCGTCGTTTTCCTGACCGCGGATCATGGAAACGCAGAGGAACTCAAAAATTTACGCACAGGAGACATGGACAAAGAACACGCAACAAATCCCGTCCCGTTTCTTATCATCGGAAAAGAGTTTGAAGGAAAGCCATCGCTCGCTGGCGAAGTCCCTGACGGAGATTTGTCCTTGATGTCACCCGTCGGTATGCTCGCAGACGTGGCTCCAACGATTCTCGCTGTTCTTAATATTCCACAGCCACCAGAAATGACTGGTGCTCCACTTGTATGATCGAAATAGAAAAAAAATTTCAATTGAGAGAAGGGGATGAGGAACGTTTGCTTGTAGGAGCGGTGTTTCAAAAAGAAGTGGTCATTCATGATACATATTGGGATACGAAGGAGTTCGCGATGACGGGAAAAGACTGGTGGTTGCGATTGCGTGACGGTCAGTGGGAATTGAAAATAGCTTTGCATAAGCCTCACAGTGGCGTAGATCAATATGAAGAGATTGAAAATGAATTAGAAATTGGATCAAAAATCGATTTGATTCGTCATGGCGAGTTTATCGACGATTTGCGCACGGCAGATTACGAACCAATGATCTCGATTGTGACGAAACGTCGCAAATATCAAGATGGGGAATTTCATATTGATATTGACTCGACCGATTTTGGATTTACTGTCGCGGAAATTGAGCTCATGGTTGAGGACCATACGCAGATAGAAGCGGCGGCAAAGCGTGTGATGAATTACGCAGATGCACACGGATTATTTACAGGTAATGTCCGTGGAAAAGTTCTCGAATATCTCGTTCGATTCCGTCCAGACCATTATCGTGCGTTGTGTGAGAAAGGAGTCGCACGGGCTTGATATGGAGTATAACATTCGCCGAGTTCTTACGACCTTAAAAAAACAGTTTCCAAACCCGGGTGCGATGGAGCTTGGGGATCCGTATCGGACGATTGTCGGTGTCGTATTGTCCGCACGAACGAGAGACGAACAGGTGTTGAAATTGCTTCCTGAGTTTTTTCGTGCGTTTCCGTTTTTTGCCAAGCTTGCACAAGCCTCTGTCCGGGATGTGGACGCAAAGATTGCAACGATTGGACTTCACAAGCAGAAGGCCAAAAATCTTGTTGGCTTGGCCCAATCGATTGAACAAAATTTTGAAGGGATGGTTCCTGGAACGATGGAAAAATTGCTTTCTCTCCCAGGTGTCGGACGCAAAACAGCGAGTGTCGTTCTTGCTTCCTGTTTCGGACAGCCAGCCATTGCCGTTGATACGCATGTACACCGTGTGACGAATCGGTTAGGATGGGTGAAGACGAAGACGCCGGAGAAAACAGAGGCGGCGCTTCTGAAAATCGTTCCGATGAAATTGATGCGTCTCGTAAACCAAGTTTTCGTCAAGTTTGGTCGTTACATCTGTATCCCAGGTCGTCCACGCTGCTGGATGTGTCCGATTCAGAAACAGTGTGCGTTCAAAAATAAAAATCTTGTCGCGCCAAAAAATGCCGTTGTCATCCGTGTGGACATGGTCCGTCGTGAAGACTCACTTGAGCAGCTAAGACAGTCCGTTTATGGAAAACATTGATCATAGAATTTCACACACGATTGCAGATTTCACACAACGGTCCGCCTTCTTGCGTCGCGTCGCGGATGTTTGCGCTTCACAACTTCTTTGTTTCTTTTTTGGAATTTTTGTTTATCACCTTGTTCTCATCGGTCAGAACGGATTACCAGCATGGATGTTTTTCATTCCCGTCGTCGTTTCCTGGTTGATGACCTTTGCACTTGAGTATCTCATCGGTCGGAAGCGACCGTTTCAAGAACTCGGAAAGAAATTATCCGTCGGCATGCTGTGGATTCCGCCTTCCTTTCCATCCGCGCACGCAACGATCGCCTTTTCCATTGCGTATATTCTCTGGAGTTTCGGGATAAGTGCCGTCGTTGTCTATAGTATTGCTGTTGCGATTTCGTTAGGACGCGTTGCGGTTCGTGTTCATTATGTCACAGATATTTTAGCTGGCGCTTTCGTCGGAACCACTGTCACTTATCTCATGATTCACTCGTTGCTATGAATTCAAAAAAAATCGTGTGTGTTTCTGGGGGATTTGATCCGATTCACGTCGGGCATGTTCGAATGATTCTTGAAGCCGCTGCCCTTGGCGACGAGCTCGTCGTGATTATGAATAACGACAACTGGCTCATGAAAAAAAAGGGATATGTTTTCATGCCACAAGATCAGCGTCGCGAGATCATCGAGGCGATTAAAGGTGTGACGCGTGTTGTGTTTACAGCTCATCAGGCGAACGACGAGGACAGGAGCGTATGCCGCGAACTCCGCGAGATTCGTCCAAACATTTTTGCGCAGGGTGGCGATCGGGATAAACGGGACGCTCTCGATCCAAAATCATCTCAGAATCCCGAAGCGAATTTGTGTGCCGAGTTGGGTGTTGAGATCATTTATGGCGTCGGTAAAGGAGGCAAAATGCAATCAAGTTCTTGGTTAACAGCTGAAGATCGTGACACACGCGATTGCTTTTGTGGATCAAAGGCAAAATATCGTGATTGTCATGGAAAGTAATATGCTGCGAATTTTTGCGATTATTTTTGGAATTTTTATCGTCGTTGGAACAGCACTGTCAGGTGGTTTTGTGTATGACGCGTATTTCAAACAGCCGGAAGATGGTGCGAATAGCGTTTCATTTCAAATTGAAGAAGGGGAGAATGTAAAAACAATCGGTGCGCGATTGCACGAAGAAGGGCTCGTGAATAGTCTCTTTTTTTTCAAAACATATATCCGTGTGAGTGCCACAGGGGGTTCGTTCAAGCCGGGAACATTTGACCTTCAGGAAGGGATGAATTATCGATCGATCGTGCGGACGTTGTCGCATACCGAAGTTGAAGAGGTCCAAATCACGATTCCGGAAGGATTTACACTCAAACAAATTGGTGAACGTGCCCGAGAAACGTTTCCGGATATCACCGAAGAACAATGGTCGACCGCTGTGGGAGGAACATCACCTTTTGAAACACATGAGTTTATCATTGTAGCAAAAAAACCAGACGATGTGGATCTCGAAGGATATTTGTTTCCAGACACGTATCGATTTTTCCCAGATGTGACGGCAGAGGAGATTGTTACGAGGATGCTTGAAACGATGCAGGTTAAATTCACAGGGGCTTCAGTCCCGTCCGACCCAGACGCCACGGAAGTGACGATGAACACGCACCAGATCTTGACCCTCGCTTCGATTATCGAACGCGAAGTTCGAGGAGCAGATGATATGAAAATCGTCGCAGGTATATTTCTTTCCCGCATCGAAATTGGCATGCCACTTCAGGCAGATTCCACGATCTCCTACTATCTCGGAAAAACTTCTGCAGAGCTGACGACAGATGACTTGAGAGCAGACGAACCATTCAACACCTACACCCGCGTCGGCCTCCCACCAGGCCCGATTTCAAATCCAGGCCTAAACGCCATCACCGCTGTTCTCAATCCAACCGAGACAGGATATCTCTACTTTCTGACAGCCGACGACGGAGCAGTAATTTACGCATCAACTTTTGATGAACATATAGCGAATAAGTGGAAGTATTTGAAATGAAATTAACCATACTCTCGATAGCCTTCGACCGCGCTCCGCTTCGCTCAGGCAATCAATTATTCCCTGAGCGAATGCAATAAGTCAAAGAGCAACTATAATTTGACCGTCACTTTGATTTGACCGTCACTTAGTGACGGTCAAATTTTTATTCCCTGAGCAAAGCGTAATAAAGTAGAAATGCTGGGTTATTTCATCAATCTAAACCGAAACTCGTAATTTGGTAATCTGACCGTCACTAAGTGACGGTCAGATTCAGTGACGGTCAGATTCAATAAATTATTTCCTGAGCGAAATCGAAGGGCTACTGTTGACTTTCTACTCATTTTCTGATACAAAACCCAAGCTGAATCCAATTACGGCTTCAGTGTTCCAACAATGGTCGGCACTGCGTCCGACACGGATACCACATGAGTAGAATCGTTCTGCATCTCCCTGGCAACGGGTTTCACTCAAACGTCTCGGCGCGTAAGCGTCGCGAGTATCTCGAGAACTTTCGCGACTGGATCACCTTGCTTGTGACTGCTGGATTCCCAGTGGCACCGAGCTTTCAGGGGATCGATCTGAAACTCGCAGGAGTCCATGAGCTGTCGTTTGCTGGAGTCGACCTCTTGTCTGCTCCATTTGCGCACACGCTTCCTTCGCTCTACGAAAAGCACCCTGTTCATCGTGGACATGCGGAGTGGCTGTTCCGTCACGGAGCAAGGGGTTCAGCTCCTGGTACGTTCGTGTCCGAGTTCGACATCCCGCGTCTCAACATCATTCCTTGGCGAGACGATATTCTGTTCGCCCTCCCATCGCATACCGTTGGGTACTCGGAGTGTTCGTCTGGGGATGTGAATCCTGGCGCGGACGTCAACAAGTACGAAGCGATTCGGTTTCACGACAAGACGATCGTACCGATGCGTGGCGTCGAAGCAGCGCAAAAAGCGTTCTTCACTTGGCAACGAGTGTGGACAGACGAAGCGCTCGAAGTCGCGATGGCGGAAATCGCCAAGCTCGTGAATGATGGCAAGGACGAAGTATACGTCCTGTTTCTCGATCTCGAGGCTCCGCTTGTCGGAAGCCATCACGGGATCGAGGTGTGGCGTCGGTACTTCGCAGCGATTCGCGAGTCGAATCTCGCACAGTACTTCGTCCCATTCAAGGAAGCAGCCGCCATTTGGCGAGCACGTGCGGTCGATGTCGAAGGATCAGCCCATTCGCTCTTTATGCGTCAGCTCGGTGTGAAGTGGACAAATTTCCAGCCGCAGATGGATCACATCATGCGTTCGAGCATGCTTCCGGAAGCAAAGTCCGATCGTGAACAGGCTGCGCTGTCGCTTGTCACTACGAGCGATGTTCTTTCTGCAATGGATCGCAAAATTCGTCGCCCGATCTTTGTGGATGGCGATCTCGGCAAGCTCGAGATTGGATACGATCAGACGATCATTTCGGTTGGGGTCGTCGTACGAGATGCGATTGAACATCACAGATCGCCTATGAAGGCTCTGCGTTTGATCACGCTCGACGAAGACAGCAACTGGTTCGCCAACAAGCTCGCATACGTCCTCGAAACAATGAACGGCTAGCATTCCTCCCGCCTGAGACTGGCGGGATTTTTATTTTCTGTTATCCTTCCGTCGGAGGTGTTCTTTGATCGTTGAAGGAGTCGAGTTCGGACATATCGCAGGTGGGTCTGGGGTGGAAGGATTTTTTGGACGCGGTGACGAGTACCCGCATCATCGGTTGCTCAAGCCACTCGGGTTGCTCAGCTTTCGTGAGATGACGTTCGTGGCAAAAACTGCGACGCTCGAACCAAATATCGGCAACCTGCATGTGGATCCTACCGATGGAGTTACTGTTCGTGACTGGCAACAGGAATGCATTCATGTTTCGCCGACCTCTTGGTGGAATGATGTGATGCTCAATAAAGTTGGGCTCACGAACCCGGGACTCAAAGCACTGCTCGAGCGTCAGCTCTGGCAGAAGCGGACAAAGCCATTCATGATTTCGTTCATGTCAATCAAACCAACGGTCGAGGAGCGGATTCGGGAACTGCGGGAAGCGGTTGAGATGCTCAAGTTCTATCTTGGATCGTTTCAAGCACCGGTGTTGTTCCAAGAAAATTTTTCCTGTCCGAACGTGGGTGTTGATCACAACGAAGAACTCGTTGATGAAATCCGATGTTCCTACGACATCATTGGGCGACTTGGTATTCCGAGCTTCGCAAAAGTGGATGCGTTGACGTCGGTGTACGACATTGTCGAATTCAGCAGACACCGAGCACTTCACGGGATCGTGTCATCAAACGCAATCAAGTTCGGCACCGTGATACCTGACATGGACTGGGAAAAATTATTTGGGTTCAAAACGTCTCCACTTGAGAAAGTGGGAAAAGCTGGATCAGGTGGAGGTGGGGCGTCTGGAGCTGTTCTGTTCCCGCTCGTCGAACGACAAATTGCTCGTCTTCGCGCCATCGGATTCACAAAATGCATTCAAGCTGGGGGCGGCGTTCGTACGATCGAGCATGCTCGTCGTCTCAAAATTGCTGGTGCCGACTCTGTCTTCATTGCTTCGGCCGCGATTCTCACGCCATGGTCAGTCCAAACGCTCATCAACGATACAAACCGTCTCTATACGAGGAGATCTCCATGAAAATCGAAGACGTGTACAAAGGCCGTCCAACGCGGATCACGATGCGTGCTCCTGACAATTGGCATAACCACTTTCGTCAGAAGGACGACCCGCGGTTTCGGCCAACGGTTGCTTACATCGCCCGTCAGTTCGCGCGGGCAAATGCGATGGGAAATACCGTACCGCCAATCACGACGGCTGAACAGATGGTTCAGTACCGACGTGATATTGTCGAAGCCGCGACCGAAGCTGGATTTCCAAATTTCGAA
>CAYYFM010000006.1:0-11559 GCA_964471375.1 uncultured Gammaproteobacteria bacterium | reverse complement strand
TGGTTTGCACTTTGAAGACATCAAGCGTTTGCTCGGTGTTCTCCAGCTTCTCGTTGAAAAAGGTAACTCCGTCCTCATTATCGAACACAATCTCGACGTCATCAAAACCGCCGACTGGCTCATCGACATGGGCCCTGAAGGAGGTGCAAAGGGTGGATTCATTATCGCGGAGGGGACACCAAAAGAGATTGCAAAAATAAAGGCTTCGCTTACTGGGCAGTACTTGAAGAAGATTTTGTAGCGTGCTACGCTTAAGATATATGAAATCCTTAGTATCAAACTCACTTCATCGTCTTCAGTCAACGTTTCAGTCTCTTTCTCCAGCACGCGCGCAGACGGCACTTGATTTTCTTGAATATCTCAAAAATAAAGATGATGAATGGGATGCGACTGCAGAGATTCTTGCAGACACATCTCTTGTTCGAGAGATAAAATTAGCACGAGCAGATTTGAAAAAAAATGGTTTTAAAAGTTTGACTTCTTGGCGAAAAATTCAGCGCTATGTTTGAGGTTGTTTTTCAGGAGCGAGCGCGGAAAAGTTACGAGCGACTTCCGTCAAAAGTAGCTCGACTTGTTGATAAAGCCATCCCGATTCTTGAAAGAGATCCTTTCAGTGGTCCGAACATACGTCGTTTGCACGGTGAACTCGATGGATTGTTCCGTCTTCGTGTCGGATCCTATCGAATTATTTACGAAATAGATGGTCAAAGCCATGTCGTGATTATTCTGACGATTGGTTCAAGAGAAAGTGTGTATTAATTATTCTAGATCTGGACACATTTGATTGTCGAAGATGATAAAGTGAAAGTGGAGATTGGATTTCGCTCAGATTAGCCAAATAATAACCTTCGGCCATTGACAAAATGGCTGTTTTTTGATAGCATCACTTCTCAAGGCTGATTTTGGGCTTGGGGGTAATTTATGTATAAAACCCATTTTATGACGAAGAAATTTGTTTTCTCCGTCATCGCGCTTGCGATGGCGGTTTCTCCGTTCCTCTCGGTCAAGGCCGACAACGGGGACTGGGACGCTGCCATTTCTGCAGCGGCTTGGAATTATGACGACTATCGTGTCGAACGTTTGACGTTTGATGAAGATGTCGAAGGACCGTTTAATCTCGGTGATTTTGCCGTGATTGCGGAGCCTGTCGATTCGTGCGAGCCAAACGATTGTGGCTTGTATGACGTTACGTTCATGCAAGACGGTTTTTCTATGCACGTTGCGAATGTGCCAGAAGCCGTGTTGAACGACACACGTTTTGCTGCTAATAGCGAACGATTTGTTTTCATCTCCCAAATCGATTGGAATGGTGATCATTACGCGGTGACAGAATATGACACCGACGGTTCGTCTGAACAGCTCGTGGAAGACGTGTTTTTCTCAGGAGCAGAAGAAATTGATGTGCTTGTAGATGGAGACGATATTTATTTCAACACCGCACTCGATTACACTGGCGACACCATTGTTCATCAGGCCGGTGTGTATGTTTGGGATGAAGCAGGAGATGAAGCTGATATTATCGGCAAACACTATGAATTGCGCGATGAGACATTGCTTGATGCAGAAGATGGTGTCGTGCTTATCAAAATGGAATTTGAAACTGGTAACAAACAGCTCTGGCTTGGGGATACTGCAAACGTCGACCATCTTGGGATGACACGTGAGGCGATCGCTGGTACATGGGTTGATGATGATGCGGATATTTACGCCGCACACTTCGTTTCGGAAAGCGAGATCGAGTTTTTCATGAACTTTATTCGCTACACGTACGATCTTGATACGGAAGTTCTTACAAAGCATGATGGTCAGTATTTGAACTGGTATCGTGATGCAGAGGATGCGTATCAAATTGTGAATGGAGTTATGGCATGGGTTGATTCGTCTGACACGTTGTATCTCTCGATGGACGGCACTGTACAGACAATCGGCACTGCGACCGACGGACAGTTCTTGCTCGAAGATGATCGTATTTTCTACGCTTCTGGATCAGAAGGGAAGATGTACGATTTCGATTCTGAGTCTGCGACATCCATCCCATTTGCGGTAACAGATTCTGATGGGGATGATGTGGTCGTTGGTCTTGATGCAACGGGAAGTATTTGGTACATGAATCTTGACACGGAAGAAAGTTACGAGCTCGGATTTGGTTTTGCTCCTGTACTTTCTGATAGCATGCACGTGTATTGGATGGGGGTAGATGGAGACATCTACGAAGGAACCGTTTCCTTGCCATCCGCCGCGTCTGCCGGATCGGTGCGTGCG
Source organism: uncultured Gammaproteobacteria bacterium (assembly GCA_964471375.1). GTDB lineage: Bacteria > Patescibacteriota > Patescibacteriia > UBA9934 > GWF2-40-263 > YC12-FULL-57-11. The sequence continues at coordinate 9,297 of CAYYFM010000006.1, read as the reverse complement.
CTCAAGTCTTCGACGAGCAACACCGTGTATCTGATTATGGACGGAAAAGCCTATTCAGTTCCAAGCGAGAAAACGTATTTCACCTGGTTTGACTCGTGGGATGACGTTGAACTTGTTTCAACCGCAACAATTACAGGCTACGCAAGCGGTGGAACAGCTACGCTCGCACCTGGAACAAAAGTAAAGATTGCAAATGACGCCAAAGTATACGTCGTCGGCGACGACGGCAAACTTCACTGGATCGTCTCACAAACCGTCGCCTACTCGATTTACGGCACGACTTGGAATCAGGACATCCTCGAGATATCTCAACAGGATCTCGTAACAAATTCTCTCGGTTCCACGATTCAAAGTGAACGTGATGTGCAGAGTATCTAAGAAAAAAGATTCAAGAATCAAGAGACAAGATTCAAAAAAACCTCTCCGACGGACGTCGGAGAGGTTTTTGATTATTTGTTCCAAACTTCCTTCAACTTTCTGCGGAAGCGTTTCTTTTGATCGGTGAGGAAGGAGAGTTTTGCGCGGCGGACTTTTGCTACTTTTACGACTTCGATTTTTGTAATTGCTGGGAGGGAGAATGGGAAAATCTTTTCGACCCCGATACCGTCGGACACTTTGCGGACCGTCATGGTGCGTGAGATTCCTGAGCCACGGATCCCGAGGATCATTCCTTCAAAGATCTGTGTGCGGATACGCTTTTCTCCTTTTGGAGTAATATCCTCGATTTTCTCGTGGATACGAATCGTCATTCCGGGTTTCAAGTCGTCTTTTTTTGCCTCTACGGCGATGACCTCTACAGGAGCTACTTCAGCCAAAGGCGTCTCAACATCCTCAACTTTTTCGTCTTCAGACATAGAATAGGGTGTAGCGTGTAGCGTTTAGGGTGTAGGAAAATCTACACGCTACACGCTACACGCTAAAGTTACGTAACCGTTCCAGAGGAATACACCCTGTCAAAGACAGAGGTCAGCATTCATACGTCGGCTGCTAAATGTGCGGGAATCTTAGCGATTTTGGATAATTTTGTCAATGGTATCGATTGTTTCCGTTAGTTTTCCTTCTGGATTGATCACAACGTGGTCACATTGAAATGAGAAGGCCATTTCTTTTTCTAGGGCAGTGCGGCGTTCGTCTGCATTGATCGTTTGGCCGTGATCGCGACGCAAGAGGCGATTGAAAAGCTCTTCAGTAGACTGTGGAGCGATAAAAATTACGATTGTTTCAGGGCGTTCACGTTTAATCGTCTGTGCTCCTTGTATGTCGATGACGAATAGGACGTCGTTGTTAGAATCAAGTAAGGCACGAACATCCGCCGTTCGACTCGCATAAAACCGATCGTACACGTTTGCCCATTCAAACGTCTCATCAGAATCGATGAGACGTTTCATTTCATCCTCAGACAAGAAAAAATAGTCGACGCCCTCTGTTTCCTGTGGACGGATCGGACGTGTCGTACAGGTTACGACTTTTTTCAATGTCGGAATGCGCTTGAGAAGTTCACGTGCGATTGTTGTTTTCCCGACACCGGATGGGCCTGTGAGGATGTAGATACGGGACATAGGACAAACGGTAACCACCCCCAACCCCTCCTTGAAAAGGAGGGGAGAGCAACTCTGTATTCCCCTCATTTTCAAGGAGGGGCTAAGGGGTGGTTATCCGTCGTTTATTTGTGAGGTAATGTTTTCAGCATCTCCTTTAACTCTTCCGGCAGGGGAGAGGTGAACGTTTTCTTTTTTCCATCTGAGAGCACAATCGTTAACTTGTGTGCGTGCAAAAATAATCGATCCATGACAATCGGACGAATATTTACAATCTTTGTGTGATAGAGTGTGTCGCCGACGACAGGATGACCGATCGCCTTAAAGTGGGTGCGGATTTGGTGGGTACGACCGGTGTGGATTTTTACATCCACGAGTGTTGCCGTTTTGAATCGTTCGACCACGTCGTATTCTGTGAGCGCTTCTTTACCGTCCTGTCCTTCTGGACGTGAAACCATCCGACCTAGTGTTTTTGATCTCGCAATTTTGAAATTGATCGTGTCATGATCTTTTGCAATTTTTCCGTACACAAGCGCGATATATTCCTTTTCGACTTCACGTTCGGCAAACTGTCGCTTGAGCTCTTCAAACATTGTTTTCGTTTTTGCAATCACCATGACCCCAGACACCGCACGATCGAGACGATGAACAATTCCGGGACGAAGATTTTTATTCCCTGAGCTTGTCGAAGGGCTTCCTACTTTTTTTAGTCCCGCTCGCCCTTTGAGTAGGGAACCGATCACGCTTGGACGTTTGTCTGTTTCGTTCATCGGGTGAACAATGATTCCAGCTGGCTTGTTTACAACGACCACGTCGTCGTCTTCGTAGAGGACAGGGATGTCGGGTTGCACAGTTCGCTTCACGCGAATAACTTCAAGTTTTGGATGAACAACAACATCACCCTCATTCACGAGGGTGTGGGCCGTTGCAATTTTTCCGTTGATCGTGACAGATCCAAGCTTGATGAGCTTTTGAACTTGTGCGCGGGAGACGGAAAGTTTTTTTGTGAGATGAATGTCGAGACGTTCAGGCATAGGTGATCATTAAATACTATGGGGACCTCGGAAAAAGTCTGAACGCCACTAAAGTGGCTATGAATTCAAAGTGGCTATGAATTCAAAGGGACTTTAGTCCCGTTCGTCTACGTTGCTTGACTTTGTCTCAGCAGGTCTACTACCCTCCAAACAACGTCAGGCTCCGGTAAAACAATCCGTAAAAAACAATGAGGATAATTCCGCCTATTAACAGTCCGACGGAACCGAGTTCGAAGTCGTGGTTGTGTGTTCGCCTTCCCATGCGAAAGAAAAAGATTCCGAGCAAGACGAGAATGATTCCGAGAAAGAGAAAGGGCATAAGATTAGCGTTTAGCGTGTAGCGTGTAGTGAGGATGGTAGGTCCGGCTGGGCTCGAACCAGCGACCACCGAGGTATAAGCTCGGAGCTCTAACCAACTGAGCTACGGACCTAGAGGAGAGTTAAGACCCTATCATGATAGCACATTTTGTGCTACTGTAATGCCACTATGATTGAGACGGATCTTGGTTTGTTTGTTTGGTTCATCGCATTGATCTGGTTTTTGGTGTACTGGATTTTAGGCGGAGTGTTTTTCTCTCTCATGGCCGTATTAAAAATGGGGTCTGTTCGCAAAGTTCGATTCAGTTGTTTATTCACCATATTATCATTGGGATGCGCAAGTGCTGCTGCATGGGGAGGATTTAAAATGGCGAACGAAGGAGTTCAATCCTGTCTCCAAGAAGCGGCAACAAAAGCAGAAATCATCACCGCCATTTTCGGCTGCGGCTTCGTCGGAATTTTCTCTGCATTCACTCTCGGCCTTATCGTCCTCATCAGTCTCGGTTCTGTGTGTCTCAAACTGTCGACGACGAAGACAAGACCATGGATTGATTTGTCAGAGACTAAGGATGGATTGACACAGGAATGATTTTGAAATATATTGTTTCCACAATTCGGGCGGTTAGCTCAGTTGGTTAGAGCGTCACATTGACATTGTGAAGGCCAGAGGTTCGAATCCTCTACCGCCCACCAGAACGTTAAACGTCCCAAGAAACACGCTGAAAAAATCGGCGCGTTTTTATTTATCCACACTTTTTGACTACTCTGGTGTAGACAAGTCAGTAGCTTTTCACTCTGTCATTGCGAGCTAACGAAGCAATCTGATGTGTTTCGAAAAGGTGTGGTTGCTTCGTCGTTCTTCCTCGCAATGACAGAATTTATTTTAATCTCTCAACGACTCAATCACTCAACGACTCAATCACCCCTCGTATTTCCCCTCATCTTATACACAGTTTTTCTAACACGTCCTTTACATCTTGTGATACAATTTGCTCGATCAATTTTTAACAAATTATTTTCGTTTATTAACGTTCATTGTTTATGCAAAAAATAGCCGTCTTTATTTTCGGCCTTGCGATCGTTGTCGCAGGTTTTGCGCGCACACCAATCGTGCACGCATCCGGCATGGGTACGATCATGCTTTCATCAAGTAGTGTTGCTGTTGCAACCGGAGACGAGTTTACTGTCTCTGTTTGGGTTGACCCAATGGGAGAGTCGATCGACACGGTTCGAGTGAATCTCAACTACTCACCGTCGATTCTCGAAGGGGTAGAGTTCGATCTCTCCAGTCAATTTCCATCACTCTCGCCTGGCTACTCCATTAACAATGTCACCGGTGACATGACCTTTGGAGGTTTCAGGTTTGGTGACCGTGTGACATCAAGCGGATTGTTTGCCACGGCGACATTCAAAGCGCTGTCCGCAGGAACAGCAACGATCTCTGTTGGCTCTGATTCAAAACTGATAAATGATGGGGATGAGAAGGTAAGTGCAACTGGTTTTGGAAGCGTGATGGTTTCGACAAGCGGAGACGCTGTTTCCGGAACCACGACTGTTGCAACAACAGGTTCTCTGGAAGAACAAGCACTTGTTTATTTCGGAGCATTTGCCGGACGCATGCCATCGAATGGTGTTGATTGGGAAGCGTTGCACTGCATGGCGTATGATACTTGCTATCCAACAGATGTAGCTGATCGTCGTATTGATCGCGAGGCGACATCGCTGGAGGTGTTTGGTGCGAAGTATGCTCATATTCCATCTTCATCCATGGACTGGAAAGCATTGCACGCAATTGCTTACACCGAAATTTTTTATGACTGGTCGGCAATAGATGCAGCTGCAAGTGGAGCTGATGAAGCTGCAGCAACAGCCACAGCCGAAGCAGAAGCAGAAGCCGCAGCAGCAACCGAAGCCGCAGCAGCAGCCGCAGCCGCAGCCGAAGCCGAAGCCGAAGCCGAAGCAGCCGCCGCCGCAGCAACAGCCGCTGCAGAAGCAGATGCTAGCGCCGCCGCCGCAGCCGCAGCAGCAGCAGACGAAGGAACCACTGCAGATGAAGCAATTGGACTATTCGGCGCAATCACTGGCCGACTTCCATCTACATCTGCAGACTGGGTCGCGATCGATTACATGCAGAATGGTTACACTCCAGCAACAAAAGATGACACAAAAGAAGCTCAGGCACTTTCCTTGTATGGCTCAGTGTTCGGACGCATGCCATCCACCTCATCAGATTGGAACGTAATCGCTGCGATTGCGTATTCTGGAGCCATCCTTTAATCGCAAGGTAAACCTATGAATACGAAACGACTTATTTATACCGGAGCGATTGCCTTACTTGTTGCTCTCCCGTCTGCACATCTGCGTGCGGCGTCGAGCGTCACGTATGAAATCGATCCTGCGACCGACTTTGTCTCAAGTGGGACGGCGATTGAATCAGCGACATATTCTATTTCTGGATCTCTCGATACAACAGGTGGACGATCGGCATCCGCTACATACGTTTTAGAAGCAGGAGGGCAGTCGAGTGCCTCGTGTGGTGACGGCTTCGTTGATCCAGGTGAAGATTGCGACTTGGGTGATCTCGATGGAGGAGACTGTGATTCAGAAGGATTCGACTCAGGAGACCTCGCTTGTGCAGCTGACTGTTCGTACGACACCGATGATTGTGAAGAAGATGGTGGAGGCGGCGGCGGAGGAGGAGGCGGAGGAGGCGGCGGAGGAGGAGGAGGAGGATCAACGTCAAGTTCTTCTGCATCAACTCCCTTACTCGATGAAGACCTTTCAGAAGAAGAATCATCAACAGGAATCGTGAGCTTTGATGACACCATAACGATTTATGGAACACGTTCGGCAGGATCAACAATCACGGTAGATGGAAGTTCAGAAGGAGTTACATACCCAACGTCAACAACATGGGAAGCAGTAGTGTCGCTCGAAGATGGAGCAACCGATGTAGAGGTGGTTGCAACAAGTTCAACCGGTCAAGCATCAAGTGCGCTCTCAGTAGCAGTCGATCAGAATGAAGTCGGAGATGTGAACAGCGACGATGAAGTAGACGACTACGACCTTTCGCTTCTCGTTCGGGCATGGAATTCTGACACAAACCTCGCAGACTTTAACGAAGATGGCATCGTCGACGACTACGACTTCTCAATGTTTGTGAGCCGATGGATGACGGCATAAATGAAAGATTATGGGGAAATGGTTGATGGGTATCTTGATGGGGGCGATGGTGATTCCGTTTGTGGCGCATGCCGCAGGAAGCGCGACGTTTTCGCTCTCGGCGTCTGACACGTCATTGGAAGCAGGAGATCGGTTCACGGTTGTCGTGAGCATTGCTCCAAACGGGGAAGAGCTTGATACGGTTCGAGCGTTTCTCTCCTTTCCAGCAGATACCTTCAAAGCCGAAGATGTGGAGCTTGGATCATTATTCGAGCGACAGTCTCCAGGAAATTCTATCAACAACACACTCGGAACGATTTCGTACGGAGGATTTTCTCTTGATGGGATCGTGAAAACATCAGGAACGTTTGTCACGGTGACATTCACAGCACTCGCAGAAGGAGAAGCAGAAATAAAAGTTCTCGACACATCGCGACTTATTTCAAATGGGATTGAGAAGGCGAAAGGGGAAGGGGCAAGCGTTACGGTTACTGTAGGGTCGGAGGTTCTGAGGGTTGAAGGTTCGGAGAGCCCGATAGTGACTTCTACAACGCACTCTGACGAATCAAAGTGGTACCAAGGCAACAAAGCGACGCTTAATTGGACAAAGATCGAAGGCGTTACAAGGTGGCTCACCGCATTCGATAACGATCCAGAATCAGATCCAACAGAAGTCATCACAAACGCGAGCACAACGACGTATATAGACGAAGATCTCGAAGATGGTATCTGGTACTTTCACATCAAAGGCAAATTGGCAGACGGAACATTTACACAAACAGCTCATTTCCGCGTGCGGTCAGACAGCACCGCGCCAAATCCCGTTTATCCAACGACTCCGCGTCTGCGTTACACCATAGGTGACGACGCACTCCTCGAGTTTGGAACAACGGACGACATGTCGGGAATCGATCACTATGAATTATCGGTGAATAAAAATCCTTACGAGCGCGTGACAAGTCCACAGGTGCTCAAAGCAATTGGAGAAGGGGACTACTTCATCGAAATAAAAGCGGTCGACCGCGCTGGAAACGAGCGGTTCGGCAAAACAGGCATTCGCGGGTATCCGGCAGAGACGGAGCTCACACAAGAAGATAAAGCGGCTCGCGAAACCGAACAACAACGCATTAAAGAATTTGAAACAGCGGCAGAATTAGCGGCGAGTCCTTCACCAAAAACATCTGACAACACACTGTTGATAACTTCTGTGTTGGCCGTACTCGCTGGAATTGCTATAATTGGGGCGATCTCATTACGTCGGAGGAAACATTAAATCAATTCATTCAAAATTTTTTAAAAAAGGGAAACGTTCCCATCGATCATTAAGCGCACATATGATTAAAAAACTTCTACACATCGCTCTGTCGGTGCTCACCATTTTCGGAGCTCTCGGCCCAGCGCCTTTTCTCGCGAGCTTCGCGCACGCAGGTTCACCAAGCACGATTTCTTATCAAGGACGTTTGCGAGATGCGAACGGTCTTGCCGTTGCTGACGGTGATTACACATTTATTTTTACATTATTTGACGCACTCGCTGCGGGTACGGCCGATTGGACCGACACGCTCGAAGTGACCGTCACTGACGGATACTTCTCCGTTGACCTTGGTGATACGGTCGCCAATGGCGGAGACCCGTTCATGGACGCTCTGTCACAAGAAACCGATTTTTCGGTTCCTCTTTTTCTTGATGTGAATGTTGAAGGGGAAACACTCGCGCCTCGTATTGCAATCGCTTCAACCGCCTATTCTTTTTCTAGCCGTGGAATTGAGCCATACGCAACGGAAGCTGCTGCTGAAACAGCCGCTGCCAACTACGATGGTCGCATGTACTACGACACCACCGCTGGCACGATGAAAGTGTTCAGCGAAGACTTGAATGACTGGCAGATCGTTGCACAAACAACTGGCGAAACCATTGCAAATGCAGGGTTCGCGTTGTCTGGTGATGACACCTTTGTTGCTGGTATGCTTGGTGTTGAAGGCAATGTGTTTACCGACGGAGCACTCGATGTTGTCGGTGCCACAACCCTTTCCACAGGAACGCTCTCAGGTGCGCTGACAGCCAACGGTGGAATTTCAGCTGATGGCGGAGTGTTCACCGTTACAGATGCAACAGGTGCTGTTCACACATCTTCGACTCTTGACGTTGACGGCGCTGCCAACTTCGACGGAGCGATTGTGGGGAATACGACACTTGCGATTACTGGAGCTTCGACGCTCACAGGTTTGGTAACTGCTCCTGCAGGTGTGACAACAGCTGCTGATCTGACCACAACAGGGACAGGGAGCATCACCTCCAATAATGATTTGACCGTTGCGGATGATGCAACGATTTCAGGTGATTTGACCGTTGTTGGAACACTTACAACAGGCACAGTAAACTATACAAACTTAAGTGCCACAGGAGATATTGATTTTGCAGATGCGAGTGCTGATACACTCTTGCTTGGTGCTGCTGCTGATACTGTCACCGTACTCGGAAACATTTCTCTTACAGACACTCAGTGGTCTGTTTCCGCAGCAGGCGCAGCAATCTTTGCATCCATTGCAAACACAGGAACACTCGACGTTGACTCAACTTCCAACTTCGACGGAGATGTCACGCTGACAGGTGTTGGCACAGACATTGCTGTTGGAGGAAACGCAACAGTAACTGGAACGCTTGGAGTCACAGGAAACTCAACTCTTTCTACAGGAACTCTCTCTGGACTTCTCACAGCCAATGGTGGAATCACTGCTGATGCAGGAGTATTCACTGTTGCAGACGCAACAGGAGCCGTGCACACAGGAAGCACACTTGATGTTGATGGAACGTCCAACTTCGACGGCGATGTTACGCTGACAGGTGTCGGTACAGACATTGCTGTTGGTGGAAATGCAACGGTAACTGGAACACTTGGAGTCACAGGAGCTACGACTCTAACGACAGGAACTCTCTCTGGACTTCTCACAGCCAATGGTGGAATCACTGCTGATGCAGGAGTATTCACTGTTGCAGATGCAACAGGAGCAGTTCACACATCCTCGACTCTCGACGTTGACTCAACTTCCAACTTCGATGGCGATGTTACGCTGACAGGTGTCGGTACAGACATTGCTGTTGGTGGAAATGCAACTGTAACTGGAACACTTGGAGTCACAGGAAACTCAACTCTTTCTACAGGAACTCTCTCTGGACTTCTCACAGCCAATGGTGGAATCACTGCTGATGCAGGAGTATTCACTGTTGCAGACGCAACAGGAGCC
>CAYYFM010000005.1:0-4263 GCA_964471375.1 uncultured Gammaproteobacteria bacterium | reverse complement strand
ACAGTTCTGGTACGGCTACTGCGCGACACGCGAAGCAGTCGAATGTCCAGAGTTCGACTACGTTGGCGAGGAGGCAAACACGCGCACCTACGACTTCGAGTTCGTGGGGACGACCGGCTCGCTCAAGTTCGATGCTTACATCGATGAAGATGGCGATGGCGTGATCGATTCCGATCTCGCTGATCTCGACGGCAGTGGCTACTGCTACACGACCGCCGAAGTCACGGCGTTCATGGACGGCGAGTCTGTCACCACGCTTCTTTCTTCGATCACAACCGACAACTGTCTCATCGGCCTGTCGCTCACTGACGCTTGGGACAGCATCTCCACCTCCCCCTGATTCGTCAGGGGATTTTTTTTACATCTCTTCTCTCACCGCAGTAACAACAACAGGGTCTACGGTAAGATCGACTTCAAGTCGGCGGGTGATATTTTGATTTGTTCGCGTGATTGTGATTGCTCGACTTGTTCCACCAAGATTTGTGATGAGGACGTCACAACTTGTACTTCCGATACTGATCGACGTTGTCGTAAAATCTGGGTCCCCAACCAACTGGATTAAGAGCTCGTCGAAACAACCAAAGACAACAGCTTGTTCTTCAAACACCCCTTCCTCTTCGACAGCCGTACGAAACGCGTCGATTCCACCAAGCGAGAGAGCGAGCAAGGCTGCCAGTGATGCACCCGTGATCACAAGCATGAGAAATAGTAAAATGGCTCCGCGTTCGTCTTTCATAATTCAATGGTTTGTGGGGAAAGTGCGATCGTTGTTTCGCCTTGAAATGCGACACTCCTATAAGGAGTTGCATCTGGATTCAAAAGAGCAAGATCAAAATCAAATTGTAGGCCCGTGAGTCTTTCATCACTGTCTCGTCTTACGGCTTCGATCCGCCAGACAATGACGTCAATATCTGCTGGGGTGACATACACCGCAGGATCTGCTCCACGTTGGAAACGTAATCGACGCACTGGTCCAATCGTCACGAGATCGATCGTGACCGTTGCACCAGAATTATCGACAAAAACCAATTCCCCTACATCGCTATTGAGTGTTGAAGCGGTGATCGTGACAGAACTCGCTTCAAGGATTTCTGATTTCAATTCAGAAAACAGGAGCGAAGATGTTTGTTCCATTTCTACCTCTCCTTGTACCGACCCTTGGCTTTGAAGAAGTTGAAGTAAAAATAAGGTGGTCGCTGGCAAAATAATCGCCATGATCGCGAGAGTAATGATTACTTCGATGAGTGTAAATCCTCGCATATTAACCTGCTGGGGTGAATGATCCTGTATCGAGCGTCGTGCCGTCCGTGAAGGTAAAAATTACGTTTATAATGGTTCCAGCCATTGCACCCGTGAACTGTGTTTTTTGTAGTTCTAATGTTTCAGAATCAGAAAGAACCTCATCTTGAATATCGAGAATGGTTCCTGAAGGTTGATTTCCGCTCGGCGTACCAGGTCCGTTTGAAGACCACACTTTTGACGTTCCAAAGAAAACTTGTTGGATGAGCTTTGCATTGGTCCATGTGATTTGAATGTGTGAAACCGTGACATCATCTGTGCATGTGTTAGAAATATACACTTCACGCAATTGTTTTCCCCCGAACCATTCTGCCTCAGAGACATCCGCAGAAAAACAGTCAGCCATGGTCGGTTCAAAACAATTTCCTAAAGGACTTTCCCAACGGGTTCGTACACTCGTCGCATGGATCGTTTGAGTTCTTCCAGCGACATCTGTCCAACTCACCTCACTTTCAATTTCGAGCGTGTCGTCGTCTACGGTACCGATCGCAGAAATGAGACAACTCGTGTCTCGTGAAACTTGGCGTACGCGGACCGTTCGTAACAATCCTCCCAAAAGAGTATCTGGACTTCCGTCCATTTGCCAATGTCCACCTGAAAAAGTAAGCCCGCCCGATTCTGTAATAGAAAGATGTTCAAACGACATGCTTTTTATTGCGGCGAGCCCTTCTTGTGCGACCCAGAGCGCTTCTTGACGAACACGTGTACGAGAAGTGACAGAACGTGCAGATAACAGCATGTTGATACTTGAGGTAAATACAATTCCAGCTAATCCAACAGCAATAATAGCTTCGATGAGAACAGACCCTTTATTCGAGAACCGCAAACCCGTCTGCTGTAATTGTGATCGTGAACGTTTCTCCATAAACATTGAGAGTAACCGAACCATACTGTGATGTTTCACCGGATAAGGCCGAGAAAACAATCTCATGATCGTTTCCAGATGAGCTTAGTGCTCCACTAAAATCTACGTACATGAGTTCAACACCGCTATTGAAACGGTAGGAGGTGTCTTGAGTCACATCTCGCGATGCATAATTTGCTCCAGAAAAAACAGTTGCGGTACTCATCTGGCGTGTGATGTCGTTATAGGGAAGGTAAACCCCCCATGAAGATCTTTGAGACCCACTTCGCGCACGCCTGGCAGCGCTTCCAAGAATCTGATCGAGTGCTGTTGTGCCAGAAGCGGATGCGGCTGTTTGTTGAATGAGACTAAACACTTGACCACCAAGAGCGAATAAGATAATCACAATCGCAATGGCTAGGATTAATTCGATCGTCGTAAACCCACGTGCGTTCATATCGTTCCGAGCAGTTGATAAATCGGCGTGACGATCGACAACGCAAGTACTCCAACGAGAAGTCCGATCGTAATAAGAAGAACAGGTTCAAGAAGCGTGGAAAGATTTCGTGTCATATCGTCTACCTCTTGTTCATAGAAGTTCGCGAGGTACAGCAACATATCTGGAAGGGTGCCTGTTTCTTCTCCGACACGAATCATGCGGAGAGCCATAGGCGGAAAACGTTTCGGATAGTTCACGAGAACAGAGGAAATCGTTCTTCCACGAGAAACTTCATCAAGAATAGAATTGAAAAGATTTTTGTAATGGATATTTCTGAGTACAGAAACAGTAACGGGAATGGTTTCGTTGATCGGCATGCCGCTTTTAAGCATCGTTCCCATCAGACGACAGACGCGTGCAAGATTTGTGTTTCGGACAATCGTTCCGATGACAGGAAAATGTAAAAGAATTCCATGAAAAATCGGTTGCACAACAACCATGCGACGGAGAAAGAGCCAGGAAAAAAATAGGAGAAAAGTACCCAAAGCAATCCATTCACCGTCATGAACAAGGAGGTTCGCCACCCAAATAAGGAGACGCGTTGTGACAGGGAGGTCAACTTTTAATGTGAGAAATACGGTGAGAATGTTCGGAAGAATAAAAACGACAATCCCTACGCTTAAGATAATCGCTCCGATAAGAACAATGAGCGGGTACGCGATGGCAGAACGTATTTTTTGCTTGAGGTTCCGTTCTTTTTCCATTTGCTGAGCCAGGTGTTCGAGCGTATCTTGAAGTGTCCCCGAGCGTTCTCCCACACGAATCAGGTTGATAAAAATTGGTGAGAAGACGTATGGATAGTCATCAAATCCGTCTGCAAGCATGTCGCCATTTCGAATACGTGTTTGTAAATTCGTAAGAATGACATGAAGCGACCCTTTTGACTGTTGAATGAGAATATCGAGTGCTTCATCTATTGCTAAACCCGCTCGCAGAAGCACTCCGAGGTATTTTGCAAATAAAAGCTTCTCACTATGAGAGAGTCGAATGGTGAATCTTTCAAATTTGCCGTGTAACATAAGGTCGATCAGGTTGACAACGATGGAACGTATGCGACAAGCATTACGGCTCTTACCGCTGGTCTTGAGTATCAAATTGGAACAGCCGCAGCAGGATGTGACAGTGGTTGCACCGCCGTCACAACAGAAGCAGCTTGTGTCGATTTGACGAGCTTGGTGACAGATGGATATCTCGGAAGCGTTCCAATGGATCCAGAAACTGGAACGGCAGCTGAAACTGATTACTATCTTATCCGCAATGCAACAGGAACGGTTACGGTCGGTGCGTGCGACCCAGAAATTGAAGCAGTCATTTCTCTTTCACGCTAAACAGAAAAAACAGACCCGACATTTGCCGGGTCTGTTTTATTTCTGAAAAGAAATCACTGAAAGCATCTGTTCTGTTGTGTTGCGTGTTATGTGGTAACTGAAAAACTGCTCAGTGTGACAGGCGGTGCATGGAGCGGAGCTGTCAATGTTGGTTGGAAGGATTCCTGTTGAAATAAGTTGACGAACAACGATCGCACGGAGGTTCACATTCATAGCCATTTTTCCTCCAGTCATTCGAGACCCTGAGGGGTCCTCAGACCCTCGAAGGGAGGCGGATCCGCCTTTGGCGGAAG
>CAYYFM010000004.1:0-12516 GCA_964471375.1 uncultured Gammaproteobacteria bacterium | reverse complement strand
CCGTCTGGTTTCGAATTGACGGGTACTTCGTTTACCGCGATTCAAATCGCCTCAGAAGACTATCCAATCGGAAAAAAAGAGCATGGTCCAGATTTTTTGCTCGATCAACGTCACTTATGGTTGCGATCTGAAAAGCAGTGGGCGATTCAACGTGTGCGTGACACCATCATCACAGCGACGTCTGACTATTTGCATGAGCAGGGATTTATTAAATTCGATACACCGATTTTGACTCCAACCGCGTGCGAAGGAACGACAGAATTGTTCGAGATGGATTATTTTGACATGGGGAAAGGAGAACCGGAATCTGTCGCGACAGGAAGTACAGGCAAGGCGTATCTCGCGCAATCTGGCCAGCTGTATCTCGAAGCTGGCATTATGAGTCTTGGACGTGCGTACGATTTCGGTCCAGTTTTCCGTGCGGAGAAATCCAAAACACGACGTCATCTCACAGAATTTTGGATGATGGATGCGGAAGCGGCGTTTGTCGACTACAAAGAGAATATGCAAATTCAGGAAGGACTCGTTTGTCGAATCGTTGCAGACGTCCTCAAAAAAAATCAGCATGAGCTGAACGTTCTTGAACGCGATGTGACGGCCCTTGAAAAAATTCAAGCACCATTCGTTCATCTGACCCACGCGGAAGCGGTGGAAAAACTCCGCGAGCTCGGGAGCGATATTCAAGACATGGATGACCTTGGTGGCGATGATGAGACGGTTCTCACCAAGCTGTACGATCGCCCAATTTTTATCGAAAAATATCCAGCGGTTGTGAAAGCATTTTACATGAAGCCCGATCCGACCGATCCAACACGAGTGCTCAACAACGACATGCTCGCTCCAGAAGGATACGGAGAAATTATCGGGGGAAGTCAGCGCGAGGATGATTATGATGCACTTCTTCAAAAGATTCGCGATCACAATCTTCCAGAAGATGCCTTCTCCTGGTACCTCGATCTGCGCAAATACGGTTCAGTCCCACATTCAGGTTTCGGATACGGCTTGGAGCGCATCACGGCATGGGTGTGTGGGCTACAGCACATTCGAGAAACGATTCCGTTCCCAAGACTGATTAACAGGATTACGCCGTGATCAGTAACCACCCCCGACCCCTCCTTGAAAAGGAGGGGAGATTTACATCTAGTGTTCCCTCTCCTTGAAATGGAGGGGAGATTTACATCTAGTGTTCCCCTCCTCGTCAAGGAGGGGCTAAGGGGTGGTTATAGAGGTTTCTATGAAAAAATATCTCGTTCCAACAATTGTGATTCTCATTGTCCTTGCCCTATCCGGGATGGTGTATTGGCTATCGTATATAAAACAACCCGTCATGCAAGCGACAGATCAGTCTAGACTATCCGCAGACGACCAAAGACCTGTCGTTATTTGGTCGATCGCAACTTCACACGGGGAGCCACTTGTCTACACGTATTTTATTGGGAGTGGAAAGATAGAGGGCCCAATAGCATATTTTGAAGGAACAGGTGTTGTTCGATTTAATCAGTCGTCAGATCTGTGCAATCCAACGTATGTTGTCTCTGCTCTTGGAGTGAACTGTGATTTGGATGAGAAAAACATTCTCACCCTTGATATTTTTGATGAACAGAACGGGGGTCGAGAAGTTTTAAAATCTACAATCGATCCTCGAAAACTTGGTGTGAATCCGTCCACCGTCGAAGGTTATCTCGTCCCAGTCGCCGTTGCTGCCGACAAGAGCTCCATGTATCTCGGACGGCGTATTGAGACAGAGTCGTATGTGGCTGGGTTATGGAAGCTTGACGTGGCGACAGGGGAAGTGACAGAGATTTCGTATATACGTGAGAACAAAATATATCAGTACGATATCAATCCAGCGACGAAGCAGCTTATTGGGATATCGCTTGTTCCACCAGAAAGTTTGGGGGAGTCGCCAAGTGCGCCAACATCCGTGCATCTTGTTGATCTTTCAACAGGCACAGGGGAAATACTTTATGGAAGAGAGGCTGGATTGGCGTTTGAAAATCCAATGGTTTCCGACGACGGGTCACGTTACGCATTTTATGCTGCGGACCCACTCGATCCAGGAACGACAGTTTTCCTTACAGGAGTACATGATACCGTTGGTGAACATGTGGATGGTGTCGTAAAAGACTGGTTTGGCAATACGATGGTCGTCGATCAGGATGGGAATCTTTTTCTCTACGATCTGACGACCAAGATGGAGATACAGTTAACAAACGAAACAGACGCGACCGTCGAGTTTCTCGGGGTCGTTAAGTAGCTGTCATTGCGAGCAGAGCGAAGCAATCCCATGAGATTGCTTCGTCGATTGAGATCTCCTCGCAATGACAATCTAGCAATTATGCAACGAACTTGGAACATTGAGACAATAAGCAAAGTTGGAGAAACCGTTCGTTTGAACGGCTGGGTTCATTCTGTTCGCCGCATGGGCGACAAACTCGTCTTTATCGATCTGCGCGATGGAACCGCACTCACACAAGTTGTTTGTTATAAGCCAGATTTGGATGAGGCGACGATTCAGGCTGTCGAAGAAATTGGTGGGGAATATGTGATTGAAGTTGAAGGAATCGTCAATCAGCGCGGGGCAAAGCAGGTGAATCCAGAACTTCCGACAGGGACAGTTGAAATTGGAGTGAAGTCACTTCGGATATTGAATACATCCGTAACGCCACCGTTTGAATTAGATAAGGACACGATTGGAGTCAACGAGGAATTGCGTTTAAAGTACCGCTATCTTGATTTACGGACGGAGCGGATGCAGAAAAATATTCGGACGCGTGACAAAGTAATTTCTTTTTTTCGCGATTACATGCATGCAAATCGTTTTGTTGAAATTGAAACACCGATTCTCATGAAAGGAACACCGGAAGGATCGCGTGAATATATCGTTCCATCGCGTTTGCATGAAGGAAAATTTTACGTGCTTCCGCAGTCTCCTCAACAGTTCAAACAACTGTGCATGGTTGCGGGTTTTGAACGCTATTTTCAAATCGCGCGCTGTTTTCGCGATGAGGATCAGCGAGGGGATCGTCAACCAGAGTTTACTCAGCTCGATTTTGAAATGTCGTTTGTGACACAAGAAGACGTTCTCGCATACACAGAAGCGATGTTTATTGAGATGGTTCAGAAATTATTTCCAGAAAAGAAGATGACGAGTATTCCGTTTGCACGTCTGACCTATGCAGAGTGTATGGAGAAGTACAAAACGGATAAACCAGATTTACGCGTTGATAAGACAGATCAAAATGAGCTCGCGTTCTCATGGATTACAGATTTTCCCATGTTCGAATTGGATCATGAGGGAAATATCGCCGCCAAGCATCATCCATTCTGTTCCATCCACGAGGAAGATAAAGAAAAGTTTATGAGTGGAACGGATATGATGACGATCCGTGCGAACGCATACGATCTTTGTCTCAATGGGTATGAGCTGTCTTCTGGAAGTATTCGTATTCATGAGCGCGCGATGCAAAAACGTATTTTCGATCTTCTTCAAGTGAGTGAAGAGGAACAGCAGCTGCGTTTCGGACACATGCTCGAAGCGTTTACGTTTGGTGCCCCTCCGCACGGTGGCTTCGCACCAGGAATTGATCGTATTGTTATGCTGATGGCAGGCGAACCAAACATTCGCGAAGTGATTGCGTTCCCAAAAACAGGCGATGCCCGCGATCCAATGATGGGCGCACCATCGTCTCTCCCAGAAAAAGCGCTGAGAGAGGTACATATAAAATTGTAGTAAGCGGCCCGTCATTGCGAGCAAAGCGAAGCAATCTCCTGTAGATTGCCACGTCGTCTGATGACTCCTCGCAATGACAGAGAGAATATGTCCTTCGAAGTCCAACTCGATCAATACAGTGGACCACTTCAACTTCTTCTCGAGCTGATCGAGCAGGAGAAGCTTCCGATTACGGATGTTTCGCTTGCAAAGGTGACGGAAGGATATTTGAAACACATCAATGAGAACGATGTCCCTGCGGAAGAACTTGCAGATTTTTTGATTGTGGCGACGAAATTACTTCTCATTAAATCACATGCGATTTTGCCACAGTTACAATTGGATGAGGATGATGGGAGAGATTTGACGGATCAGTTACGCATGTACAAGCAATTTGTAGATGCATCAAAAGTGATCGAAGCGATGTATGGGGCGGGACGGGTTATGTTTGAACGGGAGAAACCAGTTATTGTCCGCGAGCGTACGTTTTTGCCGCCGAAGTCGGTAACGATCACTGTTCTTCAGGAAGCATTCCAATCCGTGTTGAAAAGACTCGAACCATTTTTTGCCTTGCGTCAAACATCTCTTGAACGCGTCGTGTCTGTTCAAGAACGCATGCGACAGCTTCAGGAAGTGATTGTGGATCGATCCAAACTTCTTTTTCATGAAATGCTTGGAGGAGGACAATCGAAAGTAGAAGTTGTTGTCAGTTTTCTCGCTCTGTTAGAACTCATGAAGCAACGTGTTGTGAAAGCGGTCCAAGGAGGTTCGTTTCATGATATTATGATTAGTAGGATTGACTGAGAGAATTTAGAATGTGGGATAGAGAATATAGGGAATTTGAAAATCATTATGATCACGACAACATTAGA
The DNA here is from genome assembly GCA_964471375.1 of uncultured Gammaproteobacteria bacterium. Classification (GTDB taxonomy): domain Bacteria; phylum Patescibacteriota; class Patescibacteriia; order UBA9934; family GWF2-40-263; genus YC12-FULL-57-11. Next base: position 7,932 of record CAYYFM010000004.1, on the reverse strand, counting down.
ATCAATTTTATTTTCTTCTACAAAGCCAGTGAGTGTTTTGTTGTTGAAGAAAATTTTGGATCTGTCGGACGAGGTGTTGCAAGAAGCGATTGTAGACGCAAAGGTACGGTTTAATACGGAAGCATCAGGAATTCATCTTGTAGAGCATGAAGGGAAGTTGCAATTTGTGACGAATGCATCACAAAGTCGTGTGGTGGCAGCCCTTCAAAAAGAGGAGGTCGCTGGCGAACTCACACGACCATCCGTTGAAACCCTTACCATTATTGCCTATCGTGGACCGATCACAAAACCAGAAATAGAACAGATTCGTGGCGTGAACTGCTCGCTGATAATTCGAAATCTTTTGGTACGCGGACTGATCGATGAAAAAGACGATTCTGAACGTCTTCAACCAGTATACACAGTCTCCATTGATTTTGTTCGCCATCTTGGCTTGCATGCGATTAAGGATTTACCGGATTTCGATTTGCTTCACGAAAATGAGAAAATTAGTGGTCTCATTGAATCACTCAATGACTCAACGTCTCAATCACTCAACGACTCATCTCTGTGATCATTCGTCTTTTGAGCCAACTTATTCTCGCGACAACTCTTTTACAGGTGTATCCAACGGATGCAGGGATGGTTGAGCGTTATGCGACGTTGCCTTCTGCAGAAGTCCGTCAGATTGGCGCGGAACAAATATTTGATCTCATGAATCGGACGTTGCCCGTTGCGCTTACCGCGGATCGTTCTCCAAAAAAAATTGAGCCAAATAGTATCGGAGTGATCACGTCTGCTAGGAGTGCCATTGTTGTTGATCGTTCAACCGGAGTGGTACTCTACGAAAAAAATAGCATCGAACCACGTTCGATCGGAAGCATTACAAAACTCATGACCGCGTTTGTATTTTTAAAAGGGAATCCAAATTTATATACCGCAGCCGCGTTAGAAGGAGAGGATGTACGTACAGGTGGCATGCAACATATATCAGTTGGAGACATGGTCACGGTACGTGATTTATTGCAATCAAGTCTCGTCGGTTCAGATAATTCAGCGACGGCCGCACTTGTTCGGCTGTCTGGAATGTCCGAAGGAGATTTTGTTGCTCGCATGAATGAAGTCGCCGCAGAAATCGGAATGACATCAACTACCTTTCTCGATCCAACAGGATTGTCGTCCGATAACCGATCCGTTGCTCCAGATGTGGTGCGACTTATTGATGAGACATTGAAAGTTGATGCAATACGAGAAGCAACACAATTGCAAGTAACAACGTTCACCGGAACGTCTGGCCGTGTTTATGCTGTATCTAACACAGATGAGTTACTCGGAACGTATTTGAATCAGGCTCCTTATAAAATAGTCGGTGGGAAAACCGGATTCTTGCCAGAAGCAGGCTATTGTCTTGGGTCGCTCATCTCGGAAAATAATGGACATGAGATCATGGTCGTCGTTCTTGGTTCAGAAACAAAAGAAGGACGCTTTCAAGATGTAAAAGCCCTTGCGGCATGGACCTATAAAGTATTCGATTGGCCAGAAGAATTGTAAGTCATATGCAACAAGAAATCATCGTCCTGTTGTTGTCCGCGCTGCCGGTGACGGAGATGCGTGCGGCATTACCTCTCGCATTGACAACGTTTCAGCTTGCGCCAGCGACGGCAATTTTTTGGTGTGTGATCGGTAATATTCTCCCAATCTTTTTTTTATTACCCGTTTTGCCGAAGTTGATTCGATGGTTGCAACATTCAGGACCAAAATCCATTCAGAGATTGATCACGCGATATTTTGCGTATCTCAAATCAAAACACACAGAGTCCTTTGAGAAAATTGGTGCCGCATCGCTTGGTGCCGTGACGCTCTTACCACTTCCAGGAGCAGGAATTTGGACCGGTTGCGTGCTTGCCGTCCTCTTCCAGATTCGCATGCGATACAGCATCCCCGCGCTTGTACTTGGTACCTTGGTTGAAGCCGTGATAATTTTTCTTATCGTCGAAGGAACTCTGAGTGCATTCAAGTGGATTCTTTAATACAGAGGTCCCCACAGACATCAAAAAACTTTGAAATTAATCCCAACCAAATTTCATCAAGCTTGATAAAAATTGGTTATAAGTATTTTCTGTGAAAATCGCGATTGATGGGACAACTTTGACGGGACGTGATGGAAGTCCTGGTGCTGGGATTGAACAGTACACACGGATGATTTCAGAATCGATGATTGAGAATGCGGGTTCAGACGAAGTCCGTGTCATCAAGCCAATCGGTCGAATCCCGTTTCTGTCACGTCATCTTTCCGTCCCGCTTCAGGCATTGCTTTGGGGAGCGGATATTTTGTTTTGTCCGTCTGGACAGATCCCACTTGGATGGAAAAAAAAGAGCGTTATCGTGATTCACGACCTCAGTATCTTTGAACACCCAGAATGGTTTCCAGCAACAGGGTTTGGAAATCTCGCACGTGTTCGTCGCTCGCTCAATCGATCATCACAGATTATCGCAATTTCCGAAGCGACGAAGAAACAGTTTTCTCTTTTATTTCCAGAGTTTCTCACCAAAACATCCGTTGTCTATCCTGGTACCAATTTGACGCATATGCTTCAAATTGGTTTTGAGTCAGATGGAACGTCTGATGGAAGAATGGATCGTAATTTGATTTTATCTGTAGGAACGTTGGAGCCGCGAAAAAATTTGGTGAATGCCTTGGCGGCGTTTGATGCGTTTTTGCGCATGCATCCAGATCGTGCGGCAGACACGCGGTTTATGTTAGCGGGAAAAATTGGCTGGAAGGCTGATTCGATTCTGGAAGCAATGAGTCAGATCAATGCTGTTTGGCAAAAGCTCGCAGGTGGGGATGTCGTCACGCACTTGGGTTATGTCACAGAAGGTGAGAAACAATCGTTGTATGCACAGGCAAGCTGTTTATTCTTTCCATCACTCTATGAAGGTTTTGGCCTCCCTGCACTTGAAGCGATGGCTGCAGGTTGCCCCGTTATCGTTTCCGATCGTGGTGCGCTGTTAGAAGTGTGTGCGGACGCCGCGATGTATGTTGATCCAGAAAATATCGAACAAATGGCTTTCACCCTTGCCCAGTGCGTGATGATGCCAGAGGCGATGTCAGAAATGGTTGAAGCCGCAAAAAATCGCGCGAACAGGTTCACTTGGCAACGCGCGAGTTCTGAGGTCCTGAAGCTTATACAGCAATAGGTCTAATAGTCTCCTGCGATACATGTCTCCTGCGTTACAATTTCGTCTGTAAATACGCGATGAGGACGACTTGGGCAAGGAGGGCATAATAGAGAGGGACTTCTCCTTTGCGTTTTACAAAAAAATCATGAAAGAAAAAATGCATGATATTGAACCAGCGAAGAAGCGGAGTTTTGGTAACTTCGTATAATCCGACAATTAAATCTGGCAACACTCCACCGATGATGCCCCAGGTGAATGTGCGCATGGAATCGATGTCGCGTGTGTTGGCGAGTAAGAGGACAAAAAATAGTGCGATGATTGCGTCGACTGCGACATACGCAACCGCCTGTTTTTGGCGACGTTTGTGGACACGAAAGTTGTCCGATATCCCCGTGTCCCCGTGCGGAATCATGTCGATGAGAAAGTGTGAGATAAAGCCAAAAACAAATGCGAGGACCGGATTTCCGAATGCTTTTCCAATAACAGCACCAAGTGTCGCATGGGTGGTCAGAGTCATAGATCGCGCAAAGTATAGCATTTCGTTGATTCCTTGGCAAAGGAGTTGAATTCTGATATTGTTCTGCCCATGCTGGGATGGCGGAATTGGTAGACGCGCAGGACTCAAAATCCTGTATGGGCAACCATGTGAGGGTTCGATTCCCTCTCTCAGCACCATTCGACTACCATTTGTTAGTTTCTGATGGTAGTCGAATGTCCTGAGCGAGTGAAGCGAGTCGCCCTTCGAGTATCCTCAGGGCGACCCTGAGGAATCGAATGGGTCGAAGGGCACCAGAATTTAGTAATCGCTCATGGTCTTCGACCACATGAAGGATGCTTGTCAAGAATCGTCTTAAGATGTACTATCCGACAGTATCGAGGCTGGGTAGCTCAGTTGGTTAGAGCGAAGGACTCATAAGCCTTAGGTCGCCGGTTCGATTCCGGCCCCAGCTACCATTCGACTACCATTTGTGAGTAACTGATGGTAGACGAATATCCTGAGCTTGTCGAAGGGTCCAGCCCAGGTAGTATCCAACCGATCATGGTCTTCGACCAAATTTTTCCATTTCGCGGATTTTGTCTGATTATTCGGACACAATCCGCGGGGTAGAGCAGCCAGGCAGCTCGCCAGGCTCGAGTCGTATGTCGTCTGCAAAGTGCTTCTCGACAACATACTGGGCCGCGCGCGGTGAAAATCGCGACGTATAATCTGTCAAATTCGGGGAAGCCTTCTGAAGCGGTGGTAATCCCGAGCCAAGTCCTGAGGAGTCAAGGACATATGTCCGAAGACGACGAAGGAAAGGTGTAGAGACTTAATGGCAGACACCCGAGCGGATTATCCGAGGGTGAAGAGAAAGTCCAGACCACGAATTCCGAATGGCGGATGCGGCGAAAGTCGAAGTGGGAGAAGCATAACCTGGAGGTCGCCGGTTCAAATCCGGCCCCCGCAACCAAAAAGATCTGTCCCCAAGACGGATCTTTTTGTTTCTTCGCGATGTTGATATAATAGCTTCGTTCTATGGCGCATATTGTTTCTGTCGTGAACCAGAAAGGTGGGGTTGGTAAAACGACCACGACTTTGAATTTGGCGGCTTATTTGGCGGAGCTTGGAAAGTTTGTTCTGGTGGTTGATTTGGATCCACAGGCAAATGCGACCTCTGGACTTGGACTCGCACATGCGGAGTTACCGCATGGGATTTATGAAGGGATGATAGGAGAGCGAGGGATGCGCGACATCGTGTTTCCAACGGCGCATCAAGGGTTGAAGGTGATTCCGGCCACACAAGCTCTTGCGGGCGCAACCGTTGAATTTGTGAATGCAGATGAGCGCGAACATTTTTTGCGCAAGGCACTTCTGGAAATTCGAAATGACTACGATTACATTCTTATCGACAATCCACCATCGCTTGGAATGCTCACGATCAACGGACTTGTTGCTGCCGACTCTGTTCTCATCCCCGTCCAAGCCGAATACTACGCGCTTGAAGGACTTGGTCAACTTATGAATACCGTCAACCTGATCAAAGAAAATTTGAAACCAGAACTCACGATCATGGGGGCGGTCATCACCATGTTTGATTCTCGCACACGATTATCACAAGAAGTTTTAGAAGAATTGTATCGCTATTTTCCCGATAAGATTTTCCGTTCCGTTATTCCACGCTCTGTTCGACTCGCGGAAGCACCATCGTTTGGAAAGACGATTCTCGGTTACGATCCTTCGTCCAAAGCCGCAAAGGCGTACGAGAGATTAGCAAGAGAATTTGTCATGAGGGAAGAAGGAAAAATATGATCAAACCAGCATTAGGGAGAGGACTCGGGTCGCTTATTCCAAACGCACCGCGACCGACGATGACCGAGCAGGTGATTCCATCCGCGAGGAAGGAAATTTTAGATATTGCCGTCGGGGAGATTAAGGAAAATCCGCATCAGCCGCGATCATTTTTTTCGCCGGTGGATTTGGAGGATTTGATTGCATCGATCAAGGAACATGGAATCATGCAGCCGCTCATTGTCACGAAAAAGGGGAGTGGCTTTGAGTTGATTGCTGGAGAGCGACGGTTGCGAGCGTCAAAAGCGCTTGGATTGAAGACGGTCCCCGCGATTGTTCGTGAAGCGTCCGAACAACAGAAACTCGAGCTAGCGCTGATAGAAAACATTCAACGCCAAGATTTGAACGCGGTGGAAGAAGCGATTGCGTATAAAGCACTCGTGGATGAGTTTGCTCTCACACAAGATGCGGTCGCAGCACGTGTAGGAAAAAGTCGCAGCGCGGTTGCGAATATTATTCGTCTCCTCGATCTTCCAGATGATGTTTTGTGTGCGCTTCGTGAAGGAAAAATTTCAAAGTCTCACGCACGCACTCTTCTTGCAGAAGCTGATCTGTCGCGTCGCCATCAGTTGTTCGAACAGATGCTAAATGGCGGCATGACCGTCCGAGAAGTCGAAGCACGAGTTGGGGGAAAAGGTTCGGAGGGTCGGAGGGTCACAGGATCTGAGAGACGGAAGGATCCGAATATTGTTGCTCATGAAAATCGATTGCGGGAAATTCTTGGAACGAAAGTAGAAATTAAAGAAAAATCCGGCAAAGGGCAAATCATCCTGTCTTTCTATTCAAAAGAGGAGTTACGAGAACTCCTCAATCGATTGGCGGATTAATTTCTTCCCATCATGCTTGAGAGCCATCCTTTCACGGTGGAACGGGTGGCGTCTTTTATTTTGGAACGTGCATGATGTGTTTTCACAAATTTGAGCCAGTCGGCATTTGGAGATTTACGGTTTTTGTCCGTCACGATTTCTACAACATCGTTCGAGCGGAGTTCCGTGTCAAGGTTTCTCATCAGTCCATTCACACGCGCAGATGTACATTTATTTCCAACTTCGGTGTGGATGGCATACGCAAAGTCAACAGGAGTTGCTCCTTCTGGAAGGTCAATCACATCGCCACCCGGAGTGAACACAAAAATACGATCTTTGAACACATCGATCTTCATAACCTCAAGCTGTTCCATGAAATCTTTTTTGTCGGACAATTCTTTTTGAATTTTCGCGAGCTCTTCCATCCAGTAGAGATTTTTTATCGGAGACATCCCTGCTTCTTTGTATCTCCAGTGTGCGGCGACACCAAATTCAGCGAGATCATGCATTTCTTGCGTACGGATTTGAAATTCGACCGTTTCTCCGTCGTCCGTAAAGACCGTCGTATGTAACGATTGATATCCGTTTGGTTTTGGTTGTGAAAGATAATCTTTGACGCGGCCAGGAATCGGTGTCCATTTTTGATGAAGCATTCCAAATACGATGTAACATTCTTCAACGTCCTTCACGACGACACGGACTGCGATCAAGTCATAAACTTTTGACAGGTCATTTTCATACTTGCCAAGTTTTTTGTATAAGCTATACAACCGTTTTACTCGTCCATGTACTTGTGCACCCACAACCTCGTGTTCCACAAGATATTTTTCTGTCTGATCAATAATGCGTGAAACATACGCACCTTTTTCACGGATTTTTGTTGTGATGATGTCGTGAACACGCTCGTATTCTTTTGGATAGATATAGGCGAACGATAAGTCTTCCAATTCCCCTTTTAATTCATTCATGCCAAGACGTCCGGCAATTGGGGCGTAAATTTCAAGGGACTCTTTTGCGATGCGTAGTTGTTTATTTTGTGGCTGAGCGTAAAGAGTTTTTAGGTTATGTAATCTATCAGCGAATTTGATAAACACGACGCGGACGTCGGATGCCATCGATAGAAACATTTTACGCATGTTCTCGACATACCGGTCTGCTCCTTGATATTTTACTTTTTTCAGCTTTGTAACGGAGTCCACGAGCGAGGCAATATCATCTCCAAACTGTGCGTGAACTTCTTCGAGCGTCACTTCGGAATCTTCAATGACATCATGAAGCAGTCCTGCCGAAACGACGTTTATGTGAGCACCCATTTCGGCGAGTTTGTATGCGACCGCAAGTGGATGAACAATATAGGGATCGCCCGTGAGACGCATTTTTCCGTTGTGGGAGGCGGCAGCAAGAGCGTAGGCACGCGAAAGAAGTTCCAAGTCGGGATTGGAATAGGTGGTCGCGACTAAACGCGTCAGTTCCTCGATCGTTTTGTTCGTGTCGGGCATGTGGTATAGGTTAGCAGAGGATGGGAAAAAAAGCATCTGCTTATTCAGCAGATGCTTTTTTGCGTGGAAATTTTCGTGGAGGTGAGGTGCGTTTTTTTTCTAAGAGTTCGAGAGCTTCGGCGAGTGTGATGGTGAG
>CAYYFM010000003.1:0-4167 GCA_964471375.1 uncultured Gammaproteobacteria bacterium | reverse complement strand
GGACCAATCGAATCGAAACGCAGTTCTGTAAACTCTCCAAATTTTTCCTTAAGCGCTGTTAACGCCGATTGATGCTGTTCTTCTGTCAACGATGGAGTTCGAATAATCAAACCTAAATTTGAATCTGCAGACTGTACGGTTACACCCTCAAACCCAATTCCTGTAAGCACGGATGTGACTTCTTGCGTCACGGGAGCGCCTGTTGCGAATCCAAGTTGCATGAGTGATCCACCTACAAAATCGATTGAAAACCGAAGTCCAAATATGAACAGTGCTGCGATGCTTGCAAGAATCATCACCGCCGAAAGGCCAAACCACCATTTTCTCATTTCAACAAAATTAAAATTTGTCATATCTTTAGCGTTTAGCTTCATCGCTTCCACGACTCAGACTGTACAGTTTAGGATTTTGTAACCAACGAAGCGTTCGAGCGTTGTTCATATACGCACGAGTAACGGTAATAGCAGTAAACAACGATAGCAAAACTCCGATACCAAGTGTGAGGGCGAAACCCTTCACAAAACTTGACGAAAATGAGTACAGAACGACTGCCGAAATCAGCGTTGTAAGGTGACCATCTCGAATTGGTGCCCAAGCGCGCTTAAATCCGTCATCAATCGAAGGAATCAAATCGCGACCAGAGCGATACTCGTCACGGATGCGTTCAAAGATGAGGACATTTGCGTCTACGGCAATTCCGAGTGTCAGAACAAATCCGGCAATTCCTGCGAGCGTGATTGTGACACCGAACGCTCGATAAGCCGCAAGGTTCAAAAATGCATACAAGACTAACGCCAGTGTCGCGAGAAGACCTGGAAGACGATAGACGAGAATCATGAAGGCGGCAACAAGTGCAAAACCGATCAGGGCCGCATTAACAGACTTCTCAAGGGAAGCAATCCCGAGTGTTGGACCGATCGTTTCTTGAGAAAGCAATGTGACAGGAACAGGAAGTGCGCCTGCATTCAATCGTTGTGCGAGTAATTTTGCTTCGTCAAGGGTAAAATCACCTGTAATCACTGCCTGACCTCCGTAAATCGCCTGATTTACATTTGGAGTAGAGATCGGTGTCCCATCAAGAAAAATGGCGATCGGTTGACCGACCAATCGTGCGGTTAAATCTCCAAATAAGGTTGATCCTTCCTCATTGAATTCAAGAGAAACAAGTGGAGCCTGCGTGTTTGGATCAAACTGAACCGAAGAACGTTTCAGGTGTTTTCCAGACAGTTCTGTATTTTTCCATGGATCACTTCCCTCGCTCCCAATCACAGCCTCCGCACCACTGAGCGGAAGAACAATCATCTGAACGGTGTACGTTGTTACCGAACGCTCCTCGCGTTTATAAATCAGGTGATACCCAAATTCCGTTTCAACAATATCAGAGATTCCACCAACCGCTGTTGCTTTTGCAGCTAGTTCAAACGGAAGAACGGTTTGACCAGGAGCAATCCATCCAAGATCTCCAGAACCATCACCAGACCTGTCGGTTGTGTATTGCTTTGCGAGTTCTGCAAAATTTTCTGCGGTGGCTTGTTCTTTTACTTTGTTGATTTGAATGGATGCATCAATTTGAGGCAATGTACTTGTACATCGCTTCGCACCTTCCCAACAGATGAGAATGTGAGAAAGCATCATGTCTGTTCCATGAACGGTTTCAATATATTTTTCTACAACGAGTCCCGCCTGAGTCTCGATAACCACAGGAACAATCCCTCCTGCCTGTGTGTTGTTGTCTATAATCGCTTGAACCATCGGTGCGTATACAGGAACCTCGAGTGACAATCCATCAAACATTCCTTTTGTTGCCTCCTTGTTTGGATCAACGGAAAGTTCTGCGACAAGTGCATCAAAATTTTCACCACGTCGCGCGCGCGTAAGTGCCTCTGCTGCCGCGGCACGGTCAGCTGTTTGGATCGTATCAAACTGCGCCTGTTCGTCCGCTGTCAGCGTTCGAACTTCTGGCTTGCCTGGTTCTTTAAATTCAAGAACGGGAGTCTCACCAATTTGCTTGATTGCTTCCTTCACATCCAAAACTCCCGCGAGCTCAACAATAACGCGATACGTTCCACCTGTCGTTGTTGTTTGCACAACCGGTTCTGAAACACCAAACGCATTCACACGACGTTCAATCACGTCTCGCACACCACTCAATGCTTCCTCACGATCTTCATCTGGAATCTGCTCCATGTTGGCTTCGTACACAAGATGTGTTCCCCCTTGAAGATCGAGCCCGAGACGAAACGCTTCCTCGGACAATTTTGGTGGAGACCATCCAACCTGAGCCTGAATGAAATCCGCACTCCTGTTCCAAATAATTGGAAAATCGTAAATCGCGGCTGCGACTGTCGCAACGATAAGAGCGATACCAGTTAGTCGAATCTTCCATTTACTGGACGAGGCAGTGTTGCGGTGATTATTGCGTTTCTTGAGTTTCCACGTTTCCATATTCAGAGCCACTTTAGTGGCGTTCAGTCAGACGGGACTAAAGTCCCTATGAAATCATAACGATCGGTAGTTTACTACCGACCGATGTATTCTCGCAAGGAAGGTTATCCGCACCTCAGGCTATGCCGCAAGGATCATTCCCATTCCATGTCTTTTTTTCCCAAATTACTGCGGCGGACATGCTTGTTGCGTAAAACCCAAGCCAGACCCAAAATCCTGTTTGTGCACCGCCTACCGCATCAATCGCACCTGCATATTGAACAAAATGGGCAAGGACTAGCTAGGACGAAAATAAGAGACGAGAGCAGCTGCGATAATAACCTGAACAAGGACGAGAAATGCGAGCATGAGTTGAAACGATGTTTTTTGAGTCTTGTGTCGAAACAGATTCATGGCAAGAAGCGCACCTGGGGAGCCGAAAAAAAACGCCGTAAAATGCAATGTTCGTTCTGGCACGCGTCTTGTCTGTGCAGACGCAAGAAGTTTATCCAATCCGTAAAGAAAAAAAGTTGCGATGTTCACGATGATAAATAACTCGAGAACAAATGGGATATTAAATACAGGATACCACAAAACGGCGACAGATCCTATGGCGATCAGTGTAAGCCAGAAAATAAGAAATAGGAGGTTGGGTGATTTCTTCAAAGACATATCAGTTCATAGCCACTTTAGTGGCGTCCTGACCGTCAAGAAACTGCTGAAGTTTTGGTAGGTGATTTGCAAGTGCAGAGTGAAGCGGATTTGGCAGTGCATCGAGTGGAAACCAACCGATGTCGTCCATTTTATGTGGTTCTCCGATTTTTGCTGTCGAAGGGTCGATCCGGACTGCATAGATGACGTGTACCCAATGCGTTGGTGATCCGTAATTTTCACGAAGCGTATTTCGAATATACAGTTGGCACAGTTCGATCGGGACAACGTTGTATTCTTCCATCAGTTCGCGCCGAACCGTTTCCTCAAACGTTTCCCCAAATTCCATCGATCCCGCGCCACAGTCCCAGGCGCCTTGCTCGTCTCGACAATTCGCACTCCGTTTGTGCATCAAAATATTCCCCTGTCCATCGTGACAGAAAAATACACAAGCAACTCCAATGTGATCAACACCTCGTTTCATACAGGTAATTTCTGTTGTAACGCTTTCAAAGCGCACGCGCGATGTGAGATCTGATTTTTTATTTCTGGACCAAGTTGTGCAAACGTTTTATCGTAGCCGTCTGGTACAAAGTAAAAATCAAATCCGAATCCGTCACCTTCCGACTTATTCGTCAGTCGTCCATCCACGGATCCCTCCACATATTCAAAACGCTTACCATCAAAATACGCCGCGCCACACTTTGCCGCCGCAGAAAAGTTTCCCGTCTGATTACAAACAAGCAGTGCTGTCTCATACCCTGCTGCCTTTTCCCACCATTTCACGAATGGTCCGGGCATTCCACCAAATGCTGCAACTTCAAAACTCTCATCCTCGACAATCACAGGTCCGTTCACAGACAAAAAAGCCGCCTCAGCCTTTGCAAGCACAATTTCCTTCAGCACCATCGACTGAATCTCCGGAACGTCCACGGCCTTAGTCACCATCTCTACTCCTGTTAAAATTGCCTGAATCTCCCTTAATTTATTCGGATTTCCTGTAACAAACGTGATCATAAATCCTTCACATCATCAAGAACGTCCGAAGCGTGTTCAGACGGTTTCACATCCTCGTAAATCTTTGCAATTTTT
>CAYYFM010000002.1:0-3680 GCA_964471375.1 uncultured Gammaproteobacteria bacterium | reverse complement strand
TTGTCTTCCTTACCCGCCTTCGGCAGGTTTTTGTTGTGAGCCCCGCCGGATGACGGGACTATGGCCGTCGAACGGCCCAAGCCGCTGTCCGTCGTCTCGCAGTTGTCATACAACCGCGTTGAAATCGTTTCGGAAGATATGAAACAATTTCGCATGTGTATATCCTTGTTCTGATCTTCAAAATGCCTTGCAATTTAGAAGAAATGAGAACGCAAGATAACGGCTTACTATACACTATTTTTGGCGTTTTGTCAAGCAATGTGCTATATTTTTCGCACTATGATTGAACGAAAACCACCGGACGGATCTGTGCCTCAACAGCCTGACGAGCAACCAAAACCTCGGCATACTCGTCTTGAAGGTATCGACGTGATCGCGGCGACTACCGCAGTGGCTGGGGTCCTGCATCTCGTCACAGAAGTTCCGCCGAGTACAGATGAAACCAAAAAACCAAAGAAAAATGTCGAACACCCAGATTGGGAATACACAGCCGTTGGAAAGGTCGTGAGTGAAACGTGTTTTCAATCCGAACAATCAACCGGGACGATACAAAATAATTTCGTTGATACATTTGAAACAATTTTTTCTTCGCCAGAAGGAACATTCTTCTATTTTGATACAACGGGAAATATCTTACTCACCATTCAACAACCAGAAGCACTGAGACTACTCAAAGCTTCTACGACTCACAAACAAGAATACCGTGTACAGATGCAAACATGGCATAACGCCAATCGCAAAAAAGCATCGCGAGACGCCGTCACTCCTTCCGATTACGAAACGATCGGATATCCATTCGTCGCTTCTCCACAACTTCCCGGTGTAGAAAACGCCTCCATCAATACATCCCTCATTCAAATCGTTCGCGAGCGATTGCTTGAAAAAACAAAAAGTGTCGGAAGTGGTCCATCTTATTTTCACAGTGAAGAACGATCGATCTACGATGGTATCGTGGAAATCGCAAAAGCGTACGATATTCCCCGTGCGATTATTCTTGGAATCGCCGCAAACGAAAGTGGCTACGACAAAATAGCACAGTCGCCTGCGGGAGCTCGCGGAATTTTTCAATTCACGAGCGCTGGATTTGACGATGCAAAACAATATATCGAGGCTCACAAAGAACTTGGAGCATCGATCCGAACAGGGGAAATTGGAACATACGCCGAGTCGTGGAAAAATCGTTTTGTCAGTGCAGAGCTTTTTTGTGCTTACTATCGTGTGATTCAAGTACGATTGAAAAAAACAATGACAGATCTTGAACAACGTCTCATGCAACTTGATCCAAGTTTTCCCTCTGGAACCTTTTCAGATATTGCTGCCATCAACGCCTACAACGCAGGTCCAGGACGGATACAAAAATGCATCGAGCGATTCATCCATCTTTCTGACGACGAAATTCGCGCGCATATCGGAGAACCGCCGTACGGTGTTGACGCATGGCTTGCGGTCACCGGAACGTCGTTTGCTCTCACGATTCAAGGCGAAGGCTCTACTCGCGTAGGCCCTGACGTTTTCATGTACCCGCAAAAAGTGCTTGCCATGGGCGCGCTCATTATGGAGGAAACAAATTATCTTTCCTTACAAGATCGTGAACGTAACGAACCAGATGATAAAGTTGTTGTCTTTCCCTCAAGGCGTGGACTTTGGTCTGGTCTTTCAAAACTCACAGGCGCGACGGCTCTTGTTGGCGGACTTGCAACGCTCGCTCATGGACGAAAAAATCCTCCCATTGACCGCGCAACGACTCGCCGAGATTTTCTGCGCACCACTGCCGCTTCTGTCGGAATCCTCTCGCCTTTCGCGCGCCTTATGCGTGACCACTTTCCAACAAAAGAAAATCCCCCTATAGAACTCCCATCTGCACATCATGAGCTGTATGAAGATGTGTTGCAAAGCGCGACACAATCACTTGATAGCTTGCACGAAACATTGCGACAAAACGCAGACAACGGACAGTTCGGCTGGACCGCAGATGAACAAGATAACATTCGAGAATTTCTCGCGCCAAATAATCGAGAACTTCTCGCAACACCGATTGCGACCATGCTCGGAGAAGATTTGCTCAAACAGTTTGAAGACTCTGAAGACAAACCATTTCCAAAACGAATACCGCTTTATGATCGCGCCTCCGCCCATCAAGCGGTTTACATTGAACGCGAAAAAAAGGCAGGACATCTTGTTGCTCTGCAAGAAAACGATCCAACGAAACCATATTTCTGTGAGCAGGTAGGGACACTCTCTGGAACGAGAAATGATCCGGATGCGCTTTTTACACGACCAGAATTTGAACCGCTTCTTGGAACACTTGTGGAGCTCGTCAACATGCAAATCGATGTATTCAATAAAGATCCAGGGTTATACGGAATTTCAGATTCAGATTTTCCTTCGCTTCCACATATTTCTGCCGTGAAAATTTCAGGCGCGCTACGTGATGTTGAAAGCACAAAACACATGTTTGAAATCGGTCAAGGCGGACGTACGACTCCAGGAGTCAGTGCGCACTGGGTTGGATCAACGATCGATATCGGATCATTTGCAACCGCTGGAAGTCACATGGTACGACTTGATGGAGATTTGCTCGATAAAAAAAATGGAGTGGTGATGGTAAAGCGTGGAGAAAAACTTCCAAGTCAAGGATTTGGAACACGCACACGAGAAATTTTTTCGAAGATGATCGGGAGAGCATTATTTGCCATGCGCGAATCGCTCAATGAAAAACATGGAATAGAAATCCAACCACTCTGGGAAGCTACGCAACTCAACTGGCATATTGCCATGCACGTGAAAGAATAAAAATTCTCCGTCAAAGTGGACGGAGAGAGAAGCGGCGTGTCTGAACATCAGCCGCCTGAGTGAAGATGGTTCCAAGAGAAACCCATCCAGAAGTTTCGGGTTCTCGATCGATCGGTTGCGCGGTACATTTTCCTTCTGACCAGATACGTGTCCGATCCGCGACCCAAAATCGCAGATGCAGTCCTGCAACCCGTCGATCTTTGTGCGGGATCACCTGCTCCGTTCCATCCGGAAACTGAATCAAAACGCGCATGTCCTCAATCGTTGCCGTAACAAGATCACTTGTGCCCAAAAAATCCTCCAAGGTGAGTTGGAGGATATCTTCTTTTTGTGTTTTTGTCCAGACCTACTGAGACCTCTGCATCGCCTGTTCTAACCGTCCGAGGGCCACGACAAACGCGGCTCGACGCAGATCGGTCTTTAGCGCTTGTGCCGTCGAGAATATTTCCTTTGCTTCTCGTTCCATGATTTCCTTCAGTTTCTGAAAAACGACTTCTTCACTCCAGTGTTCCCCTTTCAAATTCTGTTCCCACTCAAATGTTGAAACGGTCACACCACCTGCATTAAACAAAATATCTGGAATTACCGCGACGCCACGCGCAAACAAGGCATCATCTGCTTCGGGAGTCGTCGGACCGTTTGCAAGCTCCATGATGGATTTGGCGCGAATCGTTCCCACGTTGTCTGCGCGGATCTGATTTTCAAGTGCAGCGGGAATCAATACGTCACATTCAAGCGCAAGCAGGTCGTCATTTGAAATGGTCTGCGTCCCTGCCATCCCAACAACCGACCCAGTCGTTTTCTTGTGTGCCACGACAGCCTCGATATCCAAACCAGACTCAATTCCAGCGTCAGATCCCATTCCGGCTCTAAGAGCCGGAATGGCG
>CAYYFM010000001.1:0-7045 GCA_964471375.1 uncultured Gammaproteobacteria bacterium | reverse complement strand
AGGAGGCGTTCATGAAACTTTGGAGAACGATGCGAATGCTCGTTGGGTTCACGATTTACCTGTTTGGTCTCATCTTTTTGATCTGGCCAACAGGGATGTTCTGGCGAATGATGTACACGATTTGGGATGCGGATGATGGTTACTGTCGTCGCATGAACAACGCACATGTTACACGATGGGGCAATCGACTTGGAGAAATAATTTTCCCGTTGGTCGGAACGCAGATCGTGTTTCACATCCCGCAACAGATTCCGTCTCGCATGGAGCGGCGTCCGAGGATCTATGTCATCAACCATCGTTCGGTGCTTGACGCGCTCATTTTGCTCATGCTTGCGCATCGCATGGGGGATGATGATATGCGTTGGGTCATCAAACTTGGGATGCTGAACATTCCGTTTCTTGGCGGAGTCATGCGTGGAACAGGAAATGCGCTCGTGATGCGACGGAAGGATCGGCCGAAACTCGCGGATGATGTCCGTCGTCGTTGGAATCGGATGGCGATGCGACGGTTTATGCGTGATGCACAAAACGATGCGGTGAGTGTTGGAATCTTTCCTGAAGGCGAACGGTTTACAGGCGCGAAGCCTGGTGTGCGTCGACAAAATGTTGGTGCGTTGATTGGAGCTGGTGGATTCAAACAAATGTGTACGCATCTCACACGTCATGTCGTTGTTGACGCAACGATCGTTTGGCCAAACACAACGGGTGGTCGCACGATGTTTGAAACAGACGTGTTCTGTGATCAAACGATTCACGTGTACACAAATATTCACCCACACGTTCAACCAGAAGTAGCAGACATATTTTTGGAGGAACGTTGGGAGGAAAAAGAAGTTCTCATGTCACGTACCCTGCTCGCCTGAGCGGGTATTTTTATGTTATAATTCTGACGTATGGTTGATCCTATTTTTCGCTTTGATGCCACTTGTGCCTTTTGTCGCTTATGGGTCGAACGGTGGAAAAAAACAACAGGAGATCGTGTGCTCTATCAACCGTTTGACGGACCACGCAAATCGTCTGAATTTACAGACGAGCACGGTCGTGTTTCACAAGGCGCAGAAGGAGTGTTTCGTCTCCTTGCTACGTCCACGAAAGGTCGATTGCTTTGGTGGTACCAGTACATCCCATTATTCCGTCCATTATCTGAACTCCTTTATCGCTTCATCTCCTCCTGCCGTCCCTGCGCCTATAAAATCACTAAATTTTTCCTTAAATTCTTCTTATGAAAAAATGTTGCCCTCACAATCCAGATGCAGGACTTCTTCTCATTCGCATCGGTCTCGCAACGGTTTTCATCGTTCATGGATGGATGAAACTTTCTAACATAGATGCAACCGTAGGATTTTTTGGATCGGTTGGTCTACCTGCACTGCTCGCATGGCTCGTCGCGATCATCGAATTCGTCGGTGGAATCATGGTGCTCCTCGGCGTCTATACTTGCATCGCATCCGGACTTCTTGCTGTTATCATGATCGGCGCGATTGTCACTGTCAAAGGAGCGTTGGGATTTGTCGGAGGATACGAGTTCGATCTCATTCTTCTCACCACCGCCCTCGGCCTCGCCTCAGTTGGCCCTGGGAAGTACACCGCGTGTTCGTTTTTTCAAAAAAAAGGAGTAAATGCAACACAGGGAAAATCAGAAGGTTACGGTGGCGGTTGCTGTGGGGGAGGAAGTCATAATTCCTAGCCACTTTTTTACCCACCAAAGCTTTAGCGTCGGTGGGAGTGGCGTCAGGAACTGGACGGGACTAAAGTCCCTATGAATGTGTTCTTAGCAGTTTACTGGACGGGACTAAAGTCCCTATGAATGTGTTCTTAGCGACTTTAGTCGCGTCCATGTCTGACGGGACTAAAGTCCCTAGGAAATGTTCGCAGCCACTTTAGTGGCGTCAGGATCTGACGGGACTAAAGTCCCTAAGAACATTTCCTAGTCTCAGAACATTTCCTAGCCACTTTAGTGGCGTCCTGTCGTATGTCTCGATATTTTATTCCAGATTCTTGGTATTTCATTACAGTTCCGACGGATCATCACAGACCGATTTTTAAAGACATCATCGCAAGAGAGATTTTGAGATTACGATTAGTCGAAGCGTTCGTGCGTTTCAACGTCGAATATCCCGATTACGGTATCATGGAAGATCATTATCATTTTCTTGGAAGCTTTGGGAGAAGTGGAGATATTCCAAAACTGTTACAGTGGGTAAATGGTGGGGTTGCTTATGCCTTAGGCAAGAAATTTAATGTCCCATCTCCTGTTTGGGGTAACTATCATGTCTTTGTACCAATGAAAGAAGATCTGCTTGATCGAGTTCGTGGTTATGTGATCGGAAATCCGTTGAAGCATGGAGATATAAAAGATTTTAGGTCCTTATATTTATGGCCGTTTTGTACGTATCGTCGAGTTGTTGATGAAGAGGGAGAAGGGTATGCAAAAGACATAGTCACATCTGTTATTGACTTTGATGATGATGAATTTTTTGAAACGCTACCTACAACACGAACGCAGCAGTTTACTGGACGGGACTAAAGTCCCTAGGAAATGTTCGCAGCCACTTTAGTGGCGTCAGGCCTGGACGGGACTAAAGTCCCTATGAATGTGTTCTTAGCGACTTTAGTCGCGTCCATGTCTGACGGGAATATTACCGCATTCAGTGGGATTTCGCCTGATGGCGGGAAAGTCCCTGTGAACAGGTCTTATGAATAAGTTTTCTGATCAAGTGTATTCAATCGTAAAAAAAATTCCTCGTGGAAAAACGTTGACGTATCGAGAGGTTGCTGTTCGAGCAGGACGTCCGAATGCGTATCGAGCGGTAGGAAATGTTCTGAACAAAAATTTTAACTCGTCTATTCCGTGCCATCGCGTTATCCGTTCCGACGGAAAAACGGGAGGGTATAACCGTGGCGCTTTGGTAAAGGTTCGACGGCTTCGGGAGGAGGTGGAGACGTTGTCTTGATGAGTTTGAACAGGAGCCCATGCTCCTGTTCTTGTTTTGTTTGTGCCTCCATTTGCGCAAATTCCTCCAACCTTCTGCGACGAAGACGTTCTTCCTTGTCCTGTTTCGGATTGTAGGGGCGGCGTTCCATGATTTGATCATAGGAGACCTTTGACAAAAAGTCTATTTTCCGTTAAGTTGTGAGCTTCCTGTATTCTACAGGAAGTCGAAATATAAAGGGGTTTTCATGGACGAAATTTTGAAGATGTCGACCGTCATTCGGCGTCGTGAGGGAGATGCGAAAGTCGTTCGTACGACTCGCGATGGAGATACGACGAAGGTTCAGCATGCTTTGGAAGGACAAACGGCCCATACAACTATGTCGCAACGTTTGCGTGGAGCAGCAGATCGTGTGGCTCATGTTGCACGCGGACGGCAATCCGTATTGCACAACGTTACATTGCATGCGGAACAGCACGACGTTTTTCAAGATGCGGCCGACTTCATTGCCGCAGCAGCAGATCATCTTGATCAGAATGCGGACGAATCGTTCATCTACGGTCGGTACATTCAGCCGCCGCGTACAGGCAAGACGATTATCATCGCGCAGATCATTGGTGCCTCTGGGCTCACCGCCGTGGTACTTGTTCCGTCGCAAGATCTCGTTCGTCAAATCGCGGATGAGTTGCGTGAGAAGCTTCCGCACATTCCTGTTGGAGTGTATTACGGAGCGGAAAAAGATCTCGTGTCTGGTGGAGTGATTGTTGCGACGTATCAGATCGTCCAACAACGTTGCCTTGCAGGAGAGTTGCCGGTTCAAATCCATCAGGCTGCGCTCATATTTTGTGATGAGGCGCATCGTGCAATGACAGACGTCCGCATGAACATGCTTCTGACCGCGTTCGAAGTTGGAGCATTGCGCATTGCCTGTACGGCGACACCAGACTGGAATGATCAGCGGACTCTTGCGACGTACTTCCCGCATCTCATTCATGAGATCACCTTGCAAGAGGCAGTGGAACTCGATCTGTTTGCGCGCTTGTTCGTGCATGTGCTTGGGATGCAGGTTGATGGTTCCGTGATTCGGCTTGTTGGGGGTGACTTGGATGCTCATGTTCTTGGTGACATCATGTCCACTGATCCGTTTCTCGAGGCGACCAAGATCATTCGTTACGAAATTTCAGGAAACGCCGAAATGCCAACACTCATCTGTTGTGCGTCTCGGGACCAAGCGGTCAAGGTCACACAGTATCTGATCACGAATCGCAAACCAGATGCGGCTCCTCCCGAGCTCATCTTAGGCAACACACCTGATAAGGAGCGGCGTGAAATTCTCCGTCGTTACAAAGCAGGTGAAATTGACACGCTCGTAAACGTAGGTGTTCTCATCGAAGGATGGGATAGTCCGCGGTGTAAACTGCTCATTGATCTCGCGCCAACGTTGTCAGAAGTGCGTGCAAAGCAGAAATATTTCCGCGTGATGACGAAGTTCAATGATGCGGTGGCGCGCATTTACGTCTTGTTGCCAGATAATCTCGAACGCATCCCGATTTTCCCACAAACGTTGTTTGGAAAGTCTGTAGAGGTGGAAGGATACGACGACTGGATTGGAACGCAGAAGAAAAAGCAGGTCGTTCCGTCCAAACCAAACGTTGCTCCAAAACGGCCGCGGGAAGTTCTTGAGCTTCCGACGCATCCGTTCGACAGCGTACAGCCCCGACTCAATCCGAGTCATCTTGGGGAAGTCACACAGGTCATTCTGTCCGCATTTCCAAAGATGGAACGACTCCCGAATTTTGCGCGGTTCTCTCACAAGAATTTCTCCCATCATCTGTTTGATGGGAACGGTGCGCAACTGTTGCGGTACTGCGGGGTGCGACGGAAATACTCCTCATATGCACGTTTCATGAGTCGTCTGTTTCCAGACCTTGCCGCAAACACGCTTCTTGGAAAAGAAGGCGACCTGAGTCGAGGTGAACTTCCGAGCTGTGATTTCGATCTGAGGCGTGTGTTCGAAGCTCAGGAAGACGGCCGCGATGTTGAGTGGATCTTTCCACACGATGACATCGATGCAGAGGAGATCGAAAACGCGGTTGACGATCACATGGCGTTCGAGATCTGCATGCGATTGAAGGCGAGTATTCTGACGGATCGCGAGCGACTGATTCTGGATCATCGGTATCCGGATTCTGGAGTAGAGACTACAACTCTTGTTCTTGCAAAAACTCTCGGTGTGCATTCCGTAACTGTTCTCAACAATGAACAGGGAGCACTCGAAAAATTGAAGGATCGGTTCCCGAAAGAGTTTCCTATGGAACCAAATGTTCTTGACGTGCTCGACCCAGACCGTCGACGTTTTAAGAGAGCAGAACCGGTTTACGGATACAAAGGAAAAACCGTTTGGCTGATCCACACTCAATCAGGTGGACTGCGCGCGTCATGGGATGGATACGTTTGGGTGATTCCGAAAAACACGACTTTCTTCAACTTTAACAGGTGTAAGACAGGTGAACTGATATTGACCTGCGTGGGAGAAACGAAATGGAACGGATTGTATTCGTTCCGTGATCGTGTTCTCACGTCTGGTGAAGAAGAAACAGAAGACTGAACTGGCGAGGACGACAATCCTCGCCTCTTTTATTTGCAATAAACATCTTAAAAGGCTATCCTGTGCCCATTATGTCTGATATCTACAAAATTACTGGTGGAAAGCCATTGAATGGAACGATCGAAGTTGGTGGAGCCAAAAATGGGGCTTCGAAGATGATGATTGCTTCGTTGTTGACCGATGAGGAAGTTGTTTTGAAAAATGTTCCGCGACAGCGCGAGACGGAAATTACGGAGGAAATTATTACAACGGTAGGTGCGAAGGCAACGTGGGAGGGAGCACACACCGTTCGTCTTCAAACATCGACAATCACATCAGCATCGGTTCGAGCGTTGTCTGAAAAAAATCGCATTTCTGTTCTTGCGATTGCGCCGTTATTGCATCGCGCGGGTGAAGCGTTTGTTCCGCCTGTTGGTGGAGATAAAATCGGACAGCGTCCAGTGAATTTTCACGTTGATGCTTTGCAGAAGATGGGAGCGACGGTGGTCGCAACCGACGATGGATATCAAGCGACCGTGAAGGGGAGATTGCGTGGAGCTCTGATCGAGCTTCCGTATCCATCTGTTGGTGCGACCGAGACCGCTTTGCTTGCTGCTGTACTCGCTGACGGTCGAACGGTGATCCGCAATGCGGCAGGAGAGCCGGAAATTAAAGAGCTCATCATGATGCTTCAAAACATGGGAGCCGTGATTCAAATTAATTCCGGTCGTTCGATTGAAATTATTGGAGTCGAAAAATTGCATGGGTGTGAAATGACGGTGATGCCAGATCGCATCGAAGCGGCGTCCTATGCATCCTTGGCGCTTGGAACGCGAGGAGAAATTTTTGTGAAAGGAGCACAGCATGAGCATCTCATTACGTTTTTGAATTTGGTTCGCAAAGTTGGAGGAGACTATCGTGTTCAAGCGGACGGAATTTTATTTCGAGGCACCGATGCTTTGCGTGGAATTGAACTCGAGACCGATACACATCCAGGATTTATGACCGACTGGCAACAGCCATTTCTCGTTGCGCTCACTCAAGCTGATGGCACATCTGTTGTACATGAAACCGTTATGGAAGGACGGCTTGGCTACACCGAAGCGCTTAAAAAAATGGGTGCCGATATTTCGTTGTTTAGCAATTGTTTAGGAGAACTCCCATGTCGTTTCAAAGAACAAAACTATCGCCACAGCGCGGTTGTAAACGGTTCGACACGTCTGACTGCAACTGATCTGGACGTCCCAGACATCCGAGCAGGGCTTGCGCTCGTGATCGCGGCGCTTGTTGCTGACGGAACATCAACGCTCACGAATATCCATCATCTCGACAGAGGTTACGAGCGTTTACAGCAGAAATTACAGGGGGTTGGGGCGCAAATTGATCGTATTTTTGGCTAACTTAAGCGTCAAATATTGACAAAATAGGCAGAATGTGATATCGTTCCGCCTCGTTCTTTTAACTTTGGTTTCGCATCCCGCGGAACCGAACGAGTTTTCTTGGAGGGAAATTTGGAAGAAAAACG